>JAHFRR010000047.1 GCA_023266165.1 Thiotrichales bacterium | reverse complement strand
GATACGCATGCTCTGTATAGAGCTCTGCAAGCACCATGCCAATCTTGCCAATCGCTTTATCGTAGGTTTTCTCTTTCACATCCTTCAGCGTCAGATGAATCACAGGATATCGATTGATATGGGCAAACTCAGGCAGCTTTTCGATCATCAGGTTTTTAAACAAGTGCTTTGAGTTTTTGCGAAGATCAAAAAAGTATTTGAGCATTGAAAGATTCAACGTCTTCCCAAATCGACGAGGACGGGGAAATAGTAAAACCTGACTTTTGTCTCTTAAAATCTCTGAGATTAGCTGAGTTTTATCAACATACTCGGCATCGCTCAAACGAATTTCTTCAAAATCACTGGTACCAATGGGGAAGGGTAAAAGCTTCATGTTTTATCCTATTGCGCTTTATTTGAGAGCATCATAGCAGATTTTTGAGTGAGAGGCCACGGCCTATCGCCTGCTGATGCTGCACAGACCTATGCTGTCTTGCCCTGAAACATCAGTGAGTGCTTTCGTAGCGTTTCACAGCACGCTCGTAAATCCTCTCATCACACTGTTCAAAGAGCGCTTTGACTGAGAGATGCTTGAAGTCCTCGTGCACTTGAATGCCATATTTTTCAAGATCTGCAATCTTGCCATGGCCCTCCAGCAATAACTGATAGGCCCAGGTCAGCGGGCTGAACCCTGCACGATAAGGGATATTGTGCTTTTCAAGCCTGGCTTCTAGTAGCGCCAGATCGCTTACACAGAGCACCTGTGCCATGACTGCGTTGATCTGGGTATCCAAACGTGTGAGGACTTCCCATTTTTGGTTGTCCTGATAGCCGTTCCAGTCAATAATCTCTTGGTACGAGCGCTTGCACCCCCGGCAGACTTCATCGCCATAGATAGTCGAACAGATCCCGATACAGGGGGTGGAGGTGTCGTGTGTTGTCATTGTTTAAAACCTAAAAACTCCTATACCCCTCACCCGCGAAACCTGCGGTTTCTCGACCTCTCCCTCTAGGGGAGAGGTGACCACACGGATAAGAACGCGCTATACAATAATCTTCACAATAAAAAAATAGCACCCTAGGGATTATCCTAAGATGCTATAGTTTAGATATTTTTTAAAAACTTGCAAGAGATTTTAGGAACCCAACACTTGCTGCTCGTCTAGGACGAGATGCTTGCCGTTCATGGCAACCGCACCAAACACAGATGCAGACCTCGGAGGCATTAAAGCACCCAGTCCAGAAACAACACCCTGCATCGCAAGACGGTTTCCTACTGCAGCCACATCCATCAAATCAATAACAGCATTCAGTTTTCCTAGCATGTCCATGATCTTTCTCCTTAAGTTACCCCATAATCTCATCCAAATCCGTCTGGACGTCCTCTGCCACAAACTGGAGGATGTCTCTGAACCGCTCGAGGATTTTGAGGTTCTCCTCGTAACTGTTGTTCTCAGAGAGTTGTTCGCGGATCGCAATCAATAGGTTCTTGCGATACAGCTTCAACTGCAGCTCTTTCTGTTTAAGCTGCTTCTCCTTCTCATTCAGCTGGAGTTCCTTACCACGCAACGCTTCCGCGTACGCCTTCAGCTTCTCCAACCGCGCCCCGACTTGCTGTGGCGAATCGGTGTTATACATTGAACCTGTCATAATGGGCCCTTAATTTTTCCAACTAAGAGACGGCATCTGACGGATCCGTACTTCAACTGTTACCCCAAATGTAGCAGAATGTTACGCCCACGTCAAGGGCCTCCCAAGCAATATATCAAAATATCAAGACAATGTCGAATGCCCTCGCGCAAAAAAATCAAAATAGGATAGCTTCTCTCATACGAACGCAGTATGATAAAAAAATCAAAAAACCTCAGGGAGCCCCGCGCGTTGATGCCCTCTCGAATGCCCTTTATGCTCGCCCTGGCAAGCTGTCTGTGCGCTTTGGCCTTTGTATTGGGCCTCCAGATCTTCGAACATCTGGATCCCTGCCCACTCTGCGTTTTGCAACGTGTGGGGTTGCTGTTTGCAAGCGTGTGGTTTCTCGTAGGGGTTTTGCATGGCTCACGCACCTTTTGGGCTAAAATATATGGGTTGCTGGCAAGCTTGGGTTTACTGTTTGGAGGCCTGATGGCCCTGCGTCAAATCTGGCTTCAACATTTGCCCCCCGATCAGGCGCCTGCCTGCAGCCCCACTTTTTTTTACGCCTTCGAGCATCTGCCCTTCCCTCTCGCCTGGCATGTAATGTTTGACGGCACAGGGAGTTGTGCACGCATCACCTGGCAATGGCTAGGATTGTCTCTGGCAGAATACTCCGCGCTTTGGTTTCTCTTGATGCTGGGCTTTTGTTTTTTGACTATTTTGAGGAACCCAAAAAAATGACGCATCTCTCATCCCTCTCTCGCCAATTCCCTCTCACACGCTTGCGTCGCTTGCGCCAGAACGATGCCATTCGAGAAATTCTGACCGAACACCAGATCAAACCTTCTGACCTGATTTATCCGATGTTTGTGCGAGAAGGCTGCAATCTTCGAGAGCCTATTCTCTCTATGCCGGGGATTGAGCGCATGAGCCTGGATATTCTGGCACAAGAAGCGCAAACCGCGTATGGCCTGGGGATTCGCGCCATCGCGCTCTTTCCCGTGATTGAGCCTTCGCAAAAAACGGAATGGGCACAAGAGGCATATCAAGATCAAGGCCTGATACAACGGGCGATTCGAGCAGTCAAAGCAGCCTGCCCCGAGCTTTTGGTGGTAGGAGATGTTGCCCTCGACCCCTATACGCTCCACGGTCAAGACGGGATTGTGGATGCGTGCGGGACTGTTTTAAACGATGAGACACTTGAGATTTTAGTGAAGCAAGCTCTCGCACAGGCCCACGCAGGTGCTGACATCATTGCTCCATCTGATATGATGGATGGCCGCATTGGAGCTATTCGACAAGCCCTAGAAGCCTCAGGTTTCCATAACACTTTACTTTTATCTTATGCCGCAAAATATGCTTCCAGTTTTTATGGCCCCTTTCGAGAAGCTGTGGGCTCCCAAACCCAGCTCGGGAAATCCCATAAAAAAAGCTATCAGATGAACCCTGCCAACGCCCGTGAGGCTTTGCATGAAGTCGCTCTTGATCTCCAAGAGGGGGCGGATATCGTCATGATCAAACCCGGTTTACCCTATTTGGATATCATCTACCAGGTCAAACAAACATTCCAAGTACCCACGTTTGCCTATCAAGTCAGCGGCGAATACGCCATGCTCAAAGCTGCCAGCCACCATGGCTGGCTTGATGAAGAGAAAACCGTGCTTGAAAGCCTGATCAGCCTCAAGCGTGCGGGGTGCGATGCGGTTCTCACGTATTATGCAAAGCAAGTGGCGCAGTGGTTGGCACAGTAGTTGGCACAGTCAATGCCTGCCTCATGGGATCAGCCATCTGGGCAGGATTCACCAACGCCATACCTGTCACCGTCTCCCCTATTACTAATAAATGCATGGACTGAACACACTGGAACTCTCCAGAAATCCACGCCAACATCATCAGCTCTCTTAACGTGAGGGGCGCTTTAACCCCCTCAACTTTGACCTGCTGATCCCAAGAGAGTGACAGCACTTGGTTTCCAACGCTTTTTTGCACGTATTGCGTGAGCTCTTGGTCTAACTGTCTCGCCTGCAAAGGCTGTATCAAGGCTCTCTGGATTCGCTTGAGCTTGGCAGGATCTTGTTGACGAGTTTTGTAAAGGAAAAAACCTGAGAGCAGCATTTTAATAAAAGGCAGTGTACGTACGTTGCTAAAATGGTGTATTCCATTAACGATGCTATTGAATAAGGCCGCGGGCGTGTTTCCCTTGATCTCAGATAGAATGCCAAAAGCCCACGGTGCCATGATCCAAAGCGCCCAGGCATACCTTTTCACATCTTCTCTTGAAAAACCCGCGTGCGAAAGCAGAAGCTGCGCTTCTGTGGTTTTTTGAGCATACAAGGCAGACAACAAAAACACCCAAGGATCTATGCTCCCTTTAAAACGCTCTGCGCCGTAACGCCCAAAATAATTTACCCGATGGCTTGAGTCTCGCATCGTATGTGCGAAATAGGCCTTTCTCAATCCTGCAACCCCACGAGGTTCTGTATATATCTCATTTTCTGCGGGGGCGTTCCAGATGTCGGATAAGTTTTTGATATCTCCCGCATACAGTTGAAGCAAAAACGCTTGGCGCATCGATAAATCTGGGTACCTATGACTGCGCTGAGCCAAATCAACAGCGCCCTCACGGGAGGCCATATTCATCATTTGGATTAAGCAATCATCCCAGCGTGGATCACACAATTTCCCAGATATCTTTGTTCGTACTTGGTTCACTCGAGCGTTTTTCTGCAACGCGACACACATGGAAACCACAGCGATGACCACTGAAAACCCAATGTTCTGATACGACACCACCTCCTGGCCCATCCACAGTGACATCAAAAATCCCAGCATCAGAAACGCCAATTGCATCGCCAGATAAGATGCCGTATCAGACAATGTGACATTTGAAAAAATAACGAAATTCTGACTTAAAATATCTACCTCAGGAACATTTTCAGAGAAGTGAATCAGGCCACCGTACTGTGAGGTGGAGATCTCAGGCGCGTAAAGTGCCTGATACAGAAATTCTGCCACTGGCCACACCGAGTGCTCCCATTGACGCCCTTTGATCCCTAAGACAGTCTTTTGATAACGTAAGAGCCCATGGAGCTGATGCTGCAAATGCCCGCCTAGCAGATGTTGCTTCCAAAATGCGATGATATCCTCTGATAATGCAGGGGGGATCACCCGTACAATCTGATCCAGCACGCACTGAGGCATTCCTGGATTATTTTTCTCGAGAAGCGCACTGAAAGTTAACATCTATCGGACATCCTGCTAGATTTATAATTCTTAATAGAAGTCGCTACTATAAATTTGTTATTTTAAAATATCAAGAGAATTGCGAGCTGCAAACAACCCATTGCGTTACGAGAGAATTTCGCTATAATCAGCGGCACATTCACACGGGGGGATTGCTGTGCTGCATAACTACTTGCCCATCTTGATTTTTTTGATCTTTGCGATTCTGCTTTCTATGGCGATTATCATCGGCAGCACGTGTGTGGCCAAGATTTTAAAGACCCAGCGAACAGGTGCCGGCGACAAGCTTGTGCCCTTTGAATGCGGGTTTGATGCTGTTGATAACGCACGCATGCCCTTTGATGTAAGATTCTATCTCGTCGCGATTTTGTTTATCGTTTTTGATCTGGAGGTCGCCTTTTTATTTCCCTGGGCAATCGCCTTACGGCAGATGGCCTGGGCTGGCGTGTTTGCCATGGGTGCGTTCTTGTTACTGCTGATCTTCGGATTTATCTATGAATGGAAAAAGGGAGCGTTAGAATGGGAATAAAAACATGGGAGTAAAGAACGCCCTGTTTGGCCAGGAAGGCTTTGTCACCACCACTGCAGAGAGCCTGATTAACTGGGCGCGATCCGGTTCGCTCTGGCCGATGACCTTCGGTTTGGCGTGTTGCGCCGTGGAAATGATGCAAGCAGGCGCCTCTCGATATGACTTAGATCGTTTTGGTGTGGTCTTTCGCCCCTCCCCCAGACAAGCAGATGTAATGATTGTCGCAGGGACACTCTGTAATAAAATGGCACCTGCATTACGGCGCGTGTACGATCAAATGACCGACCCCAAATGGGTGATCTCGATGGGCTCATGTGCCAATGGTGGTGGGTATTATCACTATTCTTATTCCGTTGTTCGAGGCTGCGATCGCATTGTGCCAGTTGACATCTATGTCCCTGGTTGCCCACCAACAGCAGAAGCGTTGCTGTATGGGATCATCCAGCTTCAAAATAAAATTCGACGCAGAGAAAGGATGTCAGCATGAGCGAACGCCTCTCTCCCTTCCAAAACGTCCTTCAAGACCTGATCCTGGCTTCTCAAGAGCTGTTAGGGGAGCTCACCCTGGAAGTCAGCCCTCAAGCAATTCTTAAAACCATGACCTTGCTGCGAGATCAGCTGGGCTTTGAAACCTTGATAGATCTGGCTGCTGTCGACTATGCCGCATTTGGAAAAGCCGAATGGAAAACGCATGAGGCGACTTCTACAGGCTTTTCACGTGCGGCTGAACCTCTCGATCCAACGTCGTTAGATCTTGAGAACCCAAAGCGATTTGCAGTGGTCTATCACTTGCTGTCTCTCCAAAACAATACTCGCGTGCGGGTTAAAGCCTATCTCTCTCTTGAACACCCCCTCATACCCTCCATCAGCGAGATTTGGCCCGTGGCCAATTGGTATGAGCGAGAGGCGTTTGATCTGATGGGTATTGTCTTTGACAACCATCCTGACTTGCGTCGAATCCTCACAGATTATGGGTTTGTAGGGCATCCTTTCAGAAAAGATTTCCCCGTGAGTGGGACGGTAGAAATGCGCTACGATGCAGCGCTTAAGCGCGTCATCTATGGCCCCGTCGAAATTGAGCCGAGAGTGTTGGTGCCGAAGGTGATTCGGTAGGATGGATGTTGAGAGGGCACTCCTACAACCTCGACAAATCCCCCACTGACATCAACAATCCATGCAGTTTTTTCAGCAAAGCCAATCGATTATTGCGAAGCGCCAGATCATCAACCATAATCATGGTTTTCTCAAAGTACAGGTCAACTTCCACGTTCAGCTGCCCCAACACCTCCAATGCACGCGCATAATTTGGGGGTTTTTGTTTTAAAGGTGTTTTGACTCTATCAGAGATCAGCTCCATTTTTTTAAACAACACCTGATCCCACTCTTGAAGCAACGCTGGATCTATCTGGCCAGAGAGTTCATCTTGCTTCTGTAAAAGATGACTGACTCGTTTATTCGCAGCGATTAAAGACGGCGCCTCAGGTGTTTGGGCAAATTGTTCGAGGGCTTTGATTTTTTCAAATAGCTCACCCAGAGAGCCAAATTCAACACTGGAAGCAGCCTCAAAAGCTGATGCCATCAAGGCGCGTTCGGCTTTGCAAGACTGAGCAATACGCTCCAAGATAAACTCATATACTTCAACACACACATTGGGGTTTTTCAGGAGGCCTTCTTTAAACAAAGCTCGCGACGCCTCCAGCAGCGCTTTGATATCCAACCCTGCCAATGCCCCCTGAGAGAGCAAGTACACCGCGCGAATCCCTGCACGGCGTAGCGCGTACGGGTCTTTGCTTCCCGTCGGTTTTTGGTTTATTCCAAAAAGCGCTACCAGATTATCGACATGATCTACCAGCGCCAAAATTTTTCCCAATAAAGACTGCGGCTCTGCTTGGTATTGTTCAAACAAAGCTTCACAAACCTCAGGATTCTCGCCTGATGCTCTCGCGTATTCTCGCCCCATCACACCCTGAAGCTCAGGGAACTCCATAACCATGTGAGTCATCAAGTCGGATTTAGATAAACCAGCAGCGCACGCTGCATTCACTGCAAGTTGCGTATCACCCTCAAGCCCTTTGAAGTCACTTTGAGCAATTCTATAAGATAGCGTTTCTAAGCGTCCTGTTTTATCAAACAAAGACCCGAGTCCCGCTTGAAAAGTCACATTCTTTAAACCATTGGTATAAGCCTCTAGCTTTACAATCAAATCCGTCTTATAAAAAAACTTCGCATCTGACAATCTCGCCCGCATGACTTTCTGGTTACCCTGAATAATGAAATCAGGATCTTTGCTCTCCAGATTAGACACCGCAATAAAATAGGGTAAAAGCTTACCCGCACGGTCTTTGACAGGAAAACATTTTTGATGGCCCTGCATCGAAGCAATTAAAGCCTCTTGAGGCACTGTCAGAAAATCTTGATCAAATTGACAAAGTAAGCTGACGGGCCATTCCACAATATTGGAGACTTCTTTTAATAACTCAGGATCCACAGAGGCTTGGGCGCCCAGTCGATCTGTCAAATCTTGAATCTGGCGCTCGATCTTTTGCCGTCGCTTGAGCGCGCACGGGATCACAAAACCCTGATCTTCTAAAATGTGAGGATACTGATCCGCATGGGTGAGCGTAATTGGGCTCGGATGATGAAAGCGATGTCCAAACGTTTTATTTCCAGAAACTTGGCCCAAGAGATCCATCTGTAATATTTCAGAATCTAACAGCGCTAACAACCAACGTGTAGGCCTGACAAATTCAATCGCCCCTGCTCCCCAGCGCATGGTTTTAGGGATCGGGTGTTTTTTGAAACTCTCCGTGACCATCAAGGGCAACAAAGCCTGGGCAGATCGCCCAGGAATGATTTGCTGTACTTGAACAAAGCGGCCTTTGGGAGTTTCCAGCATCTCGATCTCTGAAACCTTTGCATCAATACTCTTGAGAAACCCTAAGAGGGCAGGCGTTGGATGGTTGTGCGCGTCCAAAGCACTGTCCCACGCAGGGCCTTTGCGAGCACTCTTGAGATCCGGCTGCGACTGCGCCAATCCCAATATTTTAATGGTTAAGCGCCGCGGGCCTGCAAACACCTGAACATCCTGAAAGCCAAGGCTAGCTTGCCTCAACTGCGCCTCCATCTGGTCTTTCAACACCTGCGCAAATCCATCGAGCGCCTTTGGAGGTAACTCTTCCGTGCCCAACTCCAATAGAAAAGTGTGTGTGGCGTGCATGGTCATACCAAACCCTCCTGACACAGGGGAAAGCCTAAGCGTTCCCTAGATACATAATACGCCTCTGCAACGCTGCGTGAGAGCGCTCTCACCCGCAAGATATAGCGTTGACGCTCGCTCACTGAAATTGCACGACGCGCGTCTAATACATTAAACGTATGCGAGGCTTTGAGCATCATCTCATAAGCTGGCAATGCCAGCGCTAAGCCAATCAATCTCTGGCTCTCAGACTCAAACAAGTCAAATAGCGCAAACAACTTCTCGACATGGGCCGCCTCAAAATTATATTTGGACATCTCGACTTCGTTTTGCTTAAAAACATCTCCATAGGTCACGGTTCCAAACGGCCCATCGCTCCAGACCAGATCAAACATGGAGTCAACACCCTGAATGTACATCGCCAAGCGCTCTAAACCATAGGTGATCTCCCCCATGACAGGCTTGCAGTCCAAACCTCCAACTTGCTGGAAATACGTAAACTGGGTGACCTCCATGCCATTGTTCCAGACTTCCCAGCCCAATCCCCAAGCACCCAAGGTGGGGGATTCCCAGTTGTCTTCGACAAAGCGAATATCATTTTTTAATAAATCAAAACCTAACGCTTTCAGAGACCCTAAATATAATTCTTGAATATCGGGAGGAGAGGGTTTGAGTACCACTTGAAACTGGTAATAGTGTTGCGTTCGATTCGGGTTTTCGCCATAACGACCATCTTTAGGGCGCCGTGAAGGCTGCACATACGCGGCATGCCAAGGCTCAGGGCCAATGGCTTTTAAGAACGACGCCGT
>JAHFRR010000046.1 GCA_023266165.1 Thiotrichales bacterium | reverse complement strand
GGCTCTGTCTTACCTGGAAATAAAGATCGCAAGATTCCCCTTTTTGCTTCTGAAGGCTTTTTCAAACTGCACCCTCCACCCTAGCCCTCCTCCGCAAGGGAGGAGGGAATAAGAAAGCCTTTCTCATCAAGGCTTCCGGAGGATATGCGGATATTTTGGTGAAGCAGCTCTGAAAATCCCATTGAAATTTTACAGATTTTTTTTAAATCTGTTGAATTAAAAAAATAGATGTGGTAGACTGAGAAAGTGGGAAATCGTTCTCACCTGTCATTCAACGGATCAAGGAGGCGTTCATGAATACCCTGCATGCCTTGCCTTTATCCGTCATTCTTGCATCCTTGTCTTTAGGTCTCATTATTGAGATTACACTCCTCCTTAGTCGCCTACGTGGGTGCTAGGACTCTTTGTTTTGTCCGCCCACGTAGGGCCCTCTCCCAAATCCATTCTTGAAGTTTCTACAGAAAGTGATTTTTTGACAAAACAAAAAGTATTTTTATTTTTTAAATTTTGATAGGAGTATTGATTATGCCAGGTCTTGGAATACCAGCAAATGCTGGTTTTACTATGGCTCTTTTAAGGGCTAGCCGGCCCTCAGTGGACGAGCAAGCGCCACTTCAAACGCCGCCTGACGAAAGTCGCGGAGGGTTATGCGCGTGTGTTTGGCGATTTTTTTCTTGCTGTGCTGGAGAAGATGTGACAGAGCTTCCCCAAGAACGCAACGTTTATAGCCCACCTCCACCTGCTGGATAAAACCAGGCAGGTGTTTTCAACCTTCACCTTTCCTTCTGCAGGAGGACGGGTGAGGGCTCTGTCGTTAGGCAATGCCTCCCACAGTCATCTTATCAATCAGCACAGAGCCTGTCATCACGCTGCTGCGTAGCTCCAGGTCTTTCCCGATGGCCCGAATGCCTTTAAACATTTCTCTGAGATTGCCAGCGATCGTGAGTTCATTGACAGGGAACTGGACTTTGCCCCGCTCGACCCAAAATCCAGAGCAACCACGAGAGTAATCGCCTGTCACCAGATTCACGCCTTGGCCCATCACATCCGTGACCCACAACCCTGTGCCCATCTCGGCAAGCAGCTCTTGAAAGCTCTGACCCGTGTGGGAGACAAACACATTGTGTGCGCCGCCATCATTGCCGGTGCTCTCTAAACCCAAGCGGCGGCCCGCATAGCTATTTAACAAGTACCCCTCTAGAATCCCCTTTTGCACCAGAGATCGTCGCAATACGCGCACGCCTTCGCCGTCATACGGGCAACTGGCCAGCCCCTTTGGGACAAAAGGATCTTCAATCATGTTGATGAACTCAGGGAATAAGGGCTGACCCAGGGTGTCACACAAAAAGCTGGCGCGTTGATAGAGCGCGTGACCGGAGAGCGCGCTTAAGAGGCTGCGAAAGAGCCCGGTGGCCACCGAGGCTTCTAACAAAACAGGTGCTTGTTGCGTTTTGATTTGACGGGCACCCAAACGGGACTGGGCTTTGCGAGCAGCACCTTGCCCGATTTGTTGGATATTCCAGAGATCATGAGGGTCGCGCGCTACAGTGTGCTCATAATCGCTTTCTTTGAGCCCATTTTTTTCAGCCACGACGCTGCAGCTCACCGTATGTCGTGTGCTTTGAAACGTATTTAAAAAGCCTAGGGAGTTGCCAAAAACACGTGTGCCCTCATAGGTGCTGACCTCAACGCCTTCAGAGTATTTGATCCCTGGGTTTTTCAGAGCAATGGCTTCACAGTCTCGGGCCATATCAAAAGCCTCTGGAATAGAGAGGTTCCACGGGTGATACAGGGACAACTCAGGCCAAGTGGATGCCAGAAGCTGGGGATCAGGGAGTCCCAAATAGGGGTCTGGTTGCGTGTATTTGGCAATATCATGCGCGGCTTTCACAGTGGCGAGAATCGCTTCGTCTCGAAAGTCAGAGGTGGTAGCAACCCCTTGACGTTGGCCTTGATACACGGTGATACCGAGGCTCGTATCCAGTGGATGCTCAAGATCATCAATTTGCCCATTGCGAACGATGACGGTAACCCCTGAGCCTTGGTGTGCTGAGACTTCCGCGCCTGTTGCCCCTATTTTTTGGGCCAGATCCAGCGCTTGGGCAACAACATCGCTTAAGCTTTTATTTAAATTATTTAAATTATTTTTTGAGATATTTTTTGACATATTTTTTGACATTTTTAGATTCCTATCTAGAGTCCCAATGATGTTTTTTATTAAAAATTTTTCACAGAAATTTTTCACACAGGAGCGGTAGGCGAGAAAGGGCTGGTTCAAGTAACAAGAGTTGAAGCCAACGTTGGCGAGAGATCTGGCGTGTGACACAAGATCGAAGCGTGGATACCAGACCTGTCTGCATCCCATAAACCTGATTGAGTACCGTCATGGCTTTTTGGGTCAGCTGGTTCGCCAGGCGACGCTCACACGCGTACTGGGCGCTCACGTGCGCCCCAAAAGGAGAGCGGCTTTTAGTTTTGGCACGAACCATTAAGGACACCAGCGCGGCCACATCCATCCATCCCAAATTGACCCCCTGTCCTGCCAGCGGGTGAATCTTATGAGCGGCATCTCCCACCAACACCCCGCCCTCAAAGGTGTAGCGCTTTGCGTGCTCTGAGGTAAGCGGAAAAAATTTGCGTTCACACAGAAGGCTGTGAGCCGTAAGGCCTGAACTGTGAAAAACTTGATTCCATAAGGCGAGAAACTCAGATTCAGGGAGGCTTTGCAGAGAGGCAGCGTGCGTGTGGGAGGTCGACCAGACCATCGCGCCCTGGTGAGAGTCCTTCAGGGGCAACAGGGCTAAAGGGCCTGCGGGTAAAAATCGCTGCCAGGCGGTGTTCTGATGCGAGTTTCGAAGATCTAACACAGTGACAAGCGCAGATTGATGATAGTCATATTTCTGGAGCGCTATTTGTTGGCTCTCACGCACACCGGAACTCCCACCATCTGCGCCCATCAAGAATTGGCCTTCGAGTGTCAGATCTCCCCCTGAGATTTTCCAAAAGCCATGGGTATAGTCAAATACACGGGCTTGGAACCCCCAGTGCGCTTCGAGTTGCCCTGATGCCAGATAGGGTTGGCAGAAGTGCCAGAGGATATGGCGCACCGCGCGGTTGTCAATGATCCAGCCGAGCCAGGGCTCAAAAAGCGAGGAGGCATTAAAATCTAAAAAAACAGGAGGGTCTTGATCCCAGATCTTCATCTGATGGTAAGCGCGCGCATGGGTTGTCAACTCACGTACTACGCCCAATTTTTGAAATAAGTTGAAACTGCCCTGGTTAAGTGCGCTGACGCGAGCACTGATCTCTAGGGGGGGAGGCGGCTCAGGGGCTTGTCCGTCATCGATGAGCTTGACAGAGAATCCATGTTTTAGCAGCAATGCTGTGGCCATCAGGCCCACCATCCCGGCTCCCATCACCAGTACAGCGTGATGTCTATCTAGATGTCTATCCATGGGTGTGTCCATAGCGGTGAATACCAGGCGCGGTAAGGCCCATCAGCTGATTGTTCAGCTTGGTGAGTGCGACAGGAGATCTTTCCAAGAGATTCAGGGCACACGCCCGTAAACAGCGGGTTGGAAAGTGCTTCGATTGAAAGACCTGAGTCAATTGATGGGTGATCTGCACCGTGAGCCTCTGATCCTCTGCCTGAGTCAATGTATAAGCGTTGAAGAGGGTTTGCAGGGATTTAAGGGTCAGATCTGGCGTGGCTTTGAGTAATTGTGCGAGCACACGCACATCCCGCAAGGTGAGATTAAAACCCTGGCCTGCCACCGGATGGAGATGATGGGCGGCGTTGCCCAGCAGTAAAACGCGATCCTGAAACAGTCGTTCGGCTTGCTGTAACACCAGTGGATAGCCCTGAGGGTCATGGGTTGAGAGGAATTTCCCTAAACGATATCCGAAGGCCTCTTGCAATAAAGCGCAGCGTGCAGGATCTGAGAGGGTGTTGAAGGGCGGATGATGGTCTTTGCGAACCCAGGTGATCGACACGCAGGTGTCAGGAGATCGGGGTAAAATGGCCAGCGGCCCTTCAGGGGTGAAGCGTTCGTAGGCCATCTGATGATGAGGGCGCTTGATCTGGGCCTGCATCACCCAGGCGATCTGCTGATAGTTGTGGTGTGAGGTGGGGATACCCAGCTGCGCTCGCACGGGGGAATGGGCCCCATCGGCCGCAATCAAGAGCTTAGCCTGGACTTTTAATGTTTTACCTGGCTGAGCAAGCAAAGCCTGTACTGCGTGTGTCTCTTGTTGAAAAGAAACAAGGCGGGTATCAAAATACATTTTTAAAGCAAGCGTGTTGTGAAGCGAAGCCCGTAGCCCAGAAGCCAGTCGGGTGATGGGAATCACAACGCCGAGAGACTCCAGGCCTTCTTGCTGCGCACTCACGCGGCATACCCCCCATTGACCTTGACTGGAGACGTGGACGTTTTGAATCGGTGTGCTCTCGTGTGCCATCATAGCCCAGGCACCTAAGTGTTCTAAGGCTTGTTGGCTTTCCAGAGACAGAGCAATCGCGCGTTGATCTATGAAAGACGTCGAGGTGATGTGGGTAGCTGGGTCTGGGCTTTGCTCGCAGAGCATGACAGACAAGCCACTGTATTCCAAAGCTTTAGCCAATGTCAGCCCTGAAAGCCCGGCGCCCATGACCAAGATATCCGTGTGAATATCTGATGAGAGGTCGGGTGTAGAGCCGAGCATCAGTGTTTCTCAGGAGGTGTGGGCAGCAGCATGTCTTGATGGGCATGCAAGAGCATCACAGCGATGCGAGCATATTCCACGAGCTCAATCAAAGCGGCTTCATTCTCGTTGGAACCCTCAGCATCACTGGGATCAATGGCGAGGCAAGAAAATTTAATAAGATCTTGCAAGGCCTCGTCAACTTCAGGGGTATATTTTTTTTTGAAATGAATATTCATGAGATTGAGCCCTGCGATAAACCCCTGACACCATTCTGCAAAGGCATTCACGCGTGCTTCAAACAAGGCGTCATCGTCGGGTAATAGCAACTGAAACGCATAGTCTTCTTCCCTGAGCATCTGTCCTGTGGTTTCAAAGACCGAAGAGAGTACGGTTTCAGCAGAGGCCTTGAGGGGGTCTTCCCCAGCGCCTTTATGGGATTGCAAGCTATTGAGCCATGCGGATTTTTCGATTTTAACCCCGAGCACTAAAAACGCGCTGAGCAATCCATGAGTTTCTGCAACCGAGCGGTCGACATCAAAGACAGACAGGGCATACTGCACAGAATCATGGCTTGGAAGTTCCATTGAGATCTCAATTTTTTGGCTAACACATCATGCGCGCTATGGTACACGGATCTGTTGTGAAAATCAAAACACATGCCAGATCAATAAACGAGTAATAAACGTCTTGACACAAATCAACCTTTTTTGGTACCGTGACACGTAAGTGTTATGGGATGTTATTATTTGAAAATCAGAAATGCAACCGTATAAATAAATTCAAAAAGGAGTGCAAAATGTCTGCGGGAACAAAACCGAACGAACCGCCGCGAGCAATGATACAACTCTATGGTGTTGGAGAAGCTAAGAAAGTCGATGCTCGTTGCCGTGAACTTGATCCTTTTTTTGGAGAATGGGTGGCAAAAGAAATATATGACACACTATGGGAATTGCCACCATTAAATTTTTTAGATAAGAGTCTAGTGACAATTATTTCTCTCATCGTTCTTGAAAGAGAGGAACAGTTGCAGATACATTTAAGAGGGTTTCTTCATCAGGGAAAAACGCCTGATCATGTTGTGAATATACTAAACCATATGTCTGAATTAGGGTATATTACTTCTGCTGAGAAAAGTTTAAATATATTAAAGGGTGTCTCAGAAGAGAGGGGATATCCCCTTATTCCTAGCAGTATGCCTTTTCTCGAAGAACCCCTTTCTGCAAGAGAGGTTGCTTTAATAAAACTTTCCGTATGTATTGCGAAAGGTAATCCAGTAAAAACAAAAACCTGTCTTATTGAATTGTCAAAAAATGGGTTACTGACTGAAGAGGAGCAAAGAGGTGTTATGCGACATCAAATGACCTACTGTGGTTGTCCATGTAGCATGAATGGATTTGCACTACTAAAGGAGATCGCTGCTGAGCTCAAGGGGAGAGGTGACTGTCGATAAGAATGAAGAATGCAAAAATTGCGCATCCCTTTCAAACACATCTCAACCATTCACTTATGATGGACAGAAATTCGTTTGAGAGTCTAGACGATGAAGCTTTTAAACGCTAGCCAGTGGCCCTTGCACGCATCTTCTGATGGGCGCAGGGTGCAGTATGCGGTGGGTGCTCATACACCAGAGGCGCTGGACGCTCTGGAGTTAATGCTGGAGCCTGCTCGCTGGTCTGAAAATTATAACGCGTTTGCTGTTGTCCAAGTAGATAACCCCTCCAGCCGAGTGGTGTTGGTGCGTGATCACTTTGGAGGTGAGCCCCTGTATTATTACTGGGATCGACAATATTGTGTTTTTAGCTCCAATCTGCCAGATCTGTTGAGGCAGTTCTCTCAGCTGGGGCTTACGGAGCCTGAGCTTCATCAAGGGCAGCTCAAAGATCTTTTCAGCCCTCGACACACCTATAGCAATCAGACGTTCTATCAAGGCATTGCGCGGGTTGAGCCTGGATCCATGGTGCTGCTGATGCCGAATCAAGAAAGCCCTGTTGTCAGTTATTTCTGGAAGTTAGCGCCAGATGCACCGGATCTGATGTTGGCACACCAGGAGGATTATCTCGAGCGCTTCAGTGATTTGATGGAGCAGGCCATGCGCTTGTACGCAACGCCTGAAGATCAGGTGATGGGAGAGCTGAGTGGGGGGTTGGATTCATCCAGTATTTTGGTGACTGCCCATCGGTTGGGGCTGCAATACCCCCTGGTGATGCATATCGCGCCTCCCGACTCGAAAGAGCGGGACGATCGGGTATTGGCAGATCAGCTGTTGGCGCATTTGGGGATTGACGCGGATCAGTGGGTCTCGTATGTTGATGCGCAAGACTTTGATCCTGAAACCGTTTTTCAGGTGTGTGCGGGGGTGTTTGCAGGCTCTGCGCCGTATATTTTTTTTATGCTTGCCCATAATGTTCACCAAGTGGTGGTTCAAAAGGGACGTAAAATCTTGCTTTCAGGCGCTGCTGGAGATCAATGTGTTTCAAGCCATGCCCCGACACGATATTTGAAAGATAAAGGCACTCTGCAGGGTTTTAGAAAAATAAAAAATTGGCTTAAAAATTTAAAATCCCCCACGCCTGCTTATGGCTCGATTCGGGAATGGGAGTGGGACTTGCTGCAAGGGCCTAACAGCCATGAGGTGCGCATGCGCGTGGAATACAGCGCAGTGATTGCCAAAGCACTGGGCTTTGAGTATCGATACCCTCTGCTCTATCCGCCTTTGGTAGAGTTTTGCTATCGCTTGCCTGAAAGTCTGAAGCGACAAGGCTTGGAAGGACGCTATCTGATTCGCCGATATCTAGAACGCTATGCCCCAGAGTCTGTCTCTCAGAATGCCCAAAAGCGCGGAGGGATTATCCCATCAACTCTCGAGAAATGTCGGCAATACCAAGCCAATGGGGCGTTTCAAGCATGCTTTCATCAGCAATACGCTAAAAAGCTTAAAACAGGCCATCAGAAATTGATTGCGCAGATCCATGGATATATGTGGGAGTGGTGGCGAAATATTTCTTGACAACCATGCCACGAAGTGGCACAATAAAGATATATGGCATTGTAAGTGGCTCTTCTGAAATGCGAATCTTGAAAACGAAGTTATTTCATAAATGGGCTGAAGAGATTGGCTTGGAAGATGCTCGCTTGATTGCTGCAGTTAGCGAAGTGCAGGCAGGACTTTGCGATGCGAGCTTAGGCGGGTGTATTTATAAAAAAAGAGTTTCGATTAAGAATCAAGGGAAGCGTGATGGAGTACGCACTATTATTGGCTTGCAGATGAGGGAGAGAGCAATTTTTATTTATGGATACGCTAAAAATAAGCGCGATAACATTACTCAAAAAGAGGAAGAAGCTTTGAAAGCATTAGCTAAATTTTATTTTGCTTATAGTGAGACGCAGATGGCGAAAGCAGTGCAATTAGGTGAATTAATCAAGGTACAATGAGGTGAGAAGATGAAGAAAACAATTTTGGAAGTCGTTCATGAAACAGCGCAAGGTTTGAATGAAGGCGGGCTTATGGGCTTTAAAACGATGAAGTTATTTGATTCCCTGTGCTTGCCTGCAGTGCATTCACTCAGCCCCGAAGAAATCAAAGCGCTGCGCTTACGTGCAAAGCTGAGTCAACCTGTTTTTGCAGAGTATATCAATGCAAGCCCTTCTACAGTGAAGAAATGGGAAACGGGTGAGAAGCATCCCACGGGTCCTGCCCTGAAGCTATTGAATTTGATTGCTGAAAAGGGCCTTGGTATTCTTGGGGTTTCTCGCTGATTTTGAAGGATGACTCACATGGCGCAAACGCGATTTATTTTTATTACGGGTGGCGTGGTCTCATCGCTGGGGAAAGGCATTACGGCAGGGTCTTTGGCTGCGTTGCTGGAATCTCGCGGGTTGCGGGTGACCCTCTTGAAGCTGGATCCGTACATCAACATCGATCCAGGTACCATGAGTCCGTTTCAACATGGCGAAGTGTTTGTGACAGAAGATGGCGCGGAGACCGATCTGGATTTGGGGCACTATGAGCGCTTTGTGCGAACTAAAATGTCCAAGCGCAATAATTTTACCACGGGGAAGGTCTATCAGTCTGTGATTGAAAAAGAGCGCAGAGGAGATTATCTGGGGGCAACGGTTCAGGTGATTCCTCACATCACCGATGAGATCCAATCCCGTATTCTCGAAGGTGCTAAAGGGTTTGATGTGGCCTTGGTGGAGATTGGAGGGACTGTCGGGGATATTGAGTCTCTGCCTTTTCTAGAAGCCATTCGCCAGCTGGCATCCAGATTAGGGCGAGGCAATACTTTATTTTTACATGTGACTTTACTGCCCTATCTGAAAGTCGCTGGAGAGCTCAAGACCAAGCCCACACAGCATTCTGTGAAAGAATTGAGATCCATTGGGATCCAACCGGATGTGTTGGTGTGTCGCTCTGAAGTCTTGATGCCAGAAGGGGAGAAGCGCAAGATCGCGTTGTTTACGGATGTGCCGGAGTCTGCGATTTTCTCTGCCATTGATGTGAGTACCATCTATGAAGTGCCTCTGGTTTTACACCAGCAAGGTTTAGATGTCTGTGTGAGTCAGCGTTTAGGATTGCCCATCGCTCCCGCGGTTTTGAAAGAGTGGGAGCGGGTCGTTGATGCGATTCGCCATCCCAAGCGGGTCGTGAAGGTCGCCATGGTGGGCAAATACGTGGAGCTCACGGAGGCCTATAAATCTCTCAATGAA
>JAHFRR010000001.1:31452-36219 GCA_023266165.1 Thiotrichales bacterium | reverse complement strand
AGGCACGCCTTCAATATGGATGGCTGCTCTCAAGATATCTCGCGTCGTGCCTGCAACTTCAGTTACAATGGCCGTCTCTTCGCCCGAGAGGGCATTCAACACGCTGGATTTCCCTGCATTGGGACGACCGACAATCACCAGCGTCATGCCTTCTCGCAGGATCTGCCCTTGTTGCGCTGCCTGTAAAACCTCTTGCGTGTTTTTTTTAAGGGCCTCTATCTGCGAAACTATCCATTGTTCTGAAAGCGCGTCTATCTCTTCTTCTGGAAAATCAATCGTAGCTTCTACAAAAACTCTCAAATGAATTAAGCTTTTCAACAACGACTGAATTTTTTGAGAAAAAATCCCCGACAGCGAGGCCATCGCCCCTTTGAGCGCATCTCGAGAGCTGACATTGATCAGATCTGCAATCGCCTCTGCCTGCGTCAAATCGATTTTATTATTGAGAAATGCGCGCTCACTGAACTCCCCAGGTTTTGCCATGCGTGCCCCCCAGTGAAGACAGGCCTCTATCAACCCATCTAAGATCATGGGATTTCCATGCGTTTGAAACTCAATACTATCTTCGCCCGTGAAAGAATGCGGGGCTTGGAAAAAAATTAAAATTCCCTGATCTATCTTTTCTGACATGTCGTGTGTATAAAAGGGAGTATAATGCGTTTTACGCGGAAGGATCTCAAGATCTGGATTTACCATCTTTTTTGCAATAGATAGGGCCTGAGATCCCGACAGCCTCACGATCCCAACGCCCGCTTTGCCCATGGCTGTGGCACGCGCAACGATGGTATCCCTCTGGATCATGCCGGTTAACTCACGCTTTTATGATGATGCGCAGGATGCTCAGGTTCTTTTGAGACACGGCGCATGATCCACCATTGCTGCAAAATACTGAAGCAATTGTTGAAAAGCCAATACAACACCAGTCCTGAGGGGAACTGCGAAAACAGTATTGTGAAAACTAAAGGCAGAAACATCATGATCTTTGCTTGCATGGGGTCTGGCGGGGCAGGATTGAGTTTTTGTTGGATGAACATCGAAAGCCCCATCAACACAGGCAAGATATAAAATGGATCTTTGACAGAAAGATCATGGATCCAGAAAATAAAGGGGGCCTGACGGAACTCAACGCTCTCCATGATCACCCAATATAATGCAATAAAGACGGGGATCTGGATGATCATAGGCAGGCAGCCCCCTAAAGGATTCACTTTTTCAGAGCGATAAAGTTCCATGGTTGCTTGGCTGAGCTTTTGCTTGTCCTCTCCAAAGCGCTCTTTGAGATGGGCAATTCTCGGCTGGAGCTTTCGCATTTTGGCCATCGATCGATAGTTTTTAGTGGACAAGGGATAGAAGATCAATTTGATTAACAAGGTAACTAAAATGATTGCTAAGCCCCAGTTCCCCACAAAATGGAAAACCCATTGCATCACAGAGAAAATAGGGTCTGAGATAAACCAGAGCCAGCCGTAGTCAATCGTCAAACTGAGATTTGGCGCGGCTTGATTGAGCTGTTTGGCGATAGCAGGGCCCATGTATAAACTTGCACTAAAGACGCCGGACTGCCCGTGTGCCAATGTTTGCGCGCTGGAAAGCATCCCAGTGGCATATTGATTATTGGCATAAGACTGCGTATAGAACGTCGAGGTTTGATGGGCACTTGGAATCCAGGCACTCACGAAATAGTGTTGGATCATGGCGACCCAGCCAGAATCTGCTGTTTCTTGAATGGGGCTTGAAATAATATCCTCAAAGCTTTGTTTATTATAGTGATCATTAGGGGTTGAAATCGCTGCGCCTTCATAGGCTGTATAAGACCCTAAAAATCCAGAAGAGGTTGTCTTGGTGGGTGTTCTCAGTAACTGTCCAAAGAAAGCCCCTGTCCAGGCGGCTTGGCCTTGATTCTGGACTTGCATCTGAACTTGTATATGATAACTGTTAGGCTCAAATCGATAAATTTTTTCAATAGAAAGCCCCTGTGATTCGCCTTTTAAGATTAAAACTAAAGGCTGACTTGAAGGCACAACATGATAGAGAATTTGATTGCTGTCTGGAATGCCTGTTAAACCAGACTGGGCTTGATACAGTGTGTTGGGATTTCTTGAAAATAAGGTGAAAGGTTTTTTGTTTTTCAAAGAGGTTTTGTAATGTAATAATTGGGAACTGACAATATTTCCGCCTTGAAGATCTATTTCAGCGGTCAGAACGTTGGTTTTGATGTGAATATGAGGAATGGCCGCAAACACGGGAGGATTAGCTTCGTTTTGAGCAGCTGTAGAGGAAGAGGCTGTCAGCGTGCTGCTTGGGGTGTTATTTTGGGTGCTGGAGATCAACTGAGGCACTGTCGATGTGTTTTGAGGGGTGTTTGCAGCACCTGCCCCTTGGGTATCTGATCCTGTTGAAATAGCTTGAGGGGGCGAAAACTCAGCTTCCCAGCGCATCCAAAGCATCGCCAATATCACGAAAATTAGGCCCAGTAAGAGCGATTGGATCAGTTTTTTGATGTTCATTGTTTTTTCCTTCTATCAGGGACAGGATCATTCCCCCCTGGATGCCAAGGATGGCATTTTAACAAACGCACCAGGATTATCCAGAGTGCAATGAGAAAAGAACGCTTTTTTAACGCACCTAATGCATAGTGAGAGCACGAAGGATAAAAACGGCATCGGGTTCCTATCCAGGGACTGATCCCGTATTGATATCCTATAATCAAGAAACAACAGGCTTGCCGAGGAAGCTGACATATCGTTTGAAAAAGCCATCTAAACATACACGCAACTCTTTTCGGTCTTTAACAGGAAGGCCGCCTTTGACTTTTACCACGATAGAATACAGTGCAAGCTTTTCTTTTTCCGTGTGATAGCAATCTTTAAGTACGCGCTTAATCCTATTACGGTCTACTGCCAACGGATATTCTTTTTTTCGAACAGAGATCCCAAAACCAGGTTTGTCTGCTTTCAGTGTAAAAAATTGCGCCGAGCTGTCAGAAAAACGACGCCCCCCTTGAAAAATAGTTTGGAATGTCTTTGAGTGCAGCCGATACTCTTTTGCGAGTGACAACGTCAACGCACTCTAAACTGTCAAGCGATGGCGGCCTTTGGCACGACGACGGCTCAACACTTTGCGCCCATCTTGAGTGGCCATTCTGGTGCGAAATCCATGTGTTCTTTTGCGACGAACATTGCTGGGCTGGAAGGTACGTTTCATAATTCAAATTCCCAATTCAGTGAGTGATTTAAAAAATAATTGAGGACGGGCCATCTTATAGATCAAGATTCCCCTTGTCAATCCCCTGAGGTGTTTCTATTTTTTGTTTTGTTTAAAAACTTCTTTTACTCGCTCTTCAAATTATTAATCTTCTTAATTAGAAAGAGAACTTGTTTTTATTATAAGAGGCCTCTTTAGCGGGGACAATAAATATTTTACTTTAAAACAACAAGCTACAGAAGATTTTTGCGATAAAATCTGTGAATACGGGTGTGGATGAAATGGGGATAACTTTGACTTGAAACTTATCAACAGGGTATGAGAAACTTATCCACAAGGTTATCTGCCCTTTTATGCACAAGAGCAGACACACAAAGTTTGGCAAAAAGTTTGGCTTTGTTGAAAAGCGAGAGTATGCTAATCTAGCACGCTCACTCTTGGCAATTTAGGTTATAAAAAATGGCAGCGGTCTGGAATGCGTGTTTAGGGGTTCTTGAAACCCATTTGACAGCACAAGAATTTACGACGTGGATCAAGCCGATCCAAGTGGAAGAAATGGAAAGCACGCTCTTTTTGTTTGCGCCCAATCGATTTGTGATGGACTGGGTGAAGGATCGCTATTTATCTGAAATCCAGAAAGTCCTACAGTCCTTGGAGTTTGACGTCTCTGTTGAACTTAAAGTGGGGACAAGTATTGCAACAGTGGGAACACAGCCTTCTTCTCTGAATCTCAACTTACTGAAAACCAAAGAAGAAAGGACGCAAGAGGATAGCCCGTACTTTATTCATGAAAGCGCTGTAAACTCAAAATTTACATTTGATAACTATGTGGAAGGCAAGTCCAACCAGCTGGCCAAAGCCGCGGCACTACAGGTTGCTGAGAACCCTGGTATGGCGTATAATCCCCTGTTTTTGTATGGCGGTGTGGGGTTGGGGAAAACCCACTTGATGCATGCCATTGGAAACCATATCAAAGCCCACAAAAAAGAAGCGCGCGTTATTTATTTACACTCTGAGCGCTTTGTGGCAGATATGGTGAAAGCCTTGCAAAACAATGCCATCAATGCGTTTAAGCAATATTATCGTTCTGTCGATGCATTGTTGATTGATGATATTCAATTTTTTGCCGGTAAAGGACGATCTCAAGAAGAATTTTTTCACACCTTCAATGCCCTATTAGAAGGCCAACAGCAAATCATCATGACGTGCGATCGCTATCCTAAAGAGATCGAAGGGCTTGAAGAGCGCTTGAAGTCTCGATTTGGTTGGGGCTTGACAGTGGCCATTGAGCCGCCTGATCTTGAGACGCGCGTCGCTATTTTAATTAACAAAGCCAATGAGCATCATTTTGTATTGTCTCATGAAGTCGCGTTTTTTATTGCCAAGAAAATTCGATCCAATGTGCGTGAGCTTGAAGGCGCGTTACGTCGTGTCATTGCACACGCAAAGTTCTCAGGCAAGGAGATCTCCATCGAGCTGGTGAAGGAGGCCTTGAAAGATTTAATTGCGCTACAAGACAAGCTGGTGACGTTGGACAACATTCAAAAAACAGTGGCTGAGTAT
>JAHFRR010000001.1:24838-31442 GCA_023266165.1 Thiotrichales bacterium | reverse complement strand
TGTCCAAACGACGACAGCGTGCAATCACACGCCCGCGCCAGATTGCCATGGCTTTGGCTAAAGAGCTCACCAATCATAGTCTCCCTGAAATTGGCAATGCCTTTGGGGGTCGAGATCATACAACGGTATTACACGCTTGCCGAACGATTGAAGACTTGAGAAAATCTAGCACGGATCTGGAAGAAGACTATATTAACCTGCTTCGAATTTTGTCAACTTAATTTAATTTTTTAATATAAAATAGGATGGGCTGTATGAAAATCACTTTGAAAAAAGAAACCCTATTAAAACCCTTACAAACGGTGATTGGCGTGGTGGAGCGAAAGCACACGATGCCCATATTGTCCAATATTTTATTGCATCTTCACGAAGGTACACTGACCCTCACGGCCACAGATCTTGAGATCGAGCTGATCGGCAAGATCACCGACATTGAAAGCCATTCAGGGGATGGCAAGATGACACTTCCTGGTAGAAAGCTGTTTGATATCGTTCGAAGTCTTCAAGACAATGCGTTGGTTACGCTGAGTTTGGGGAAAAACCAGAAAGTCACGATTGAGTCTTTGAAAAGTAAATTTACCTTGTCAAGTTTCAATTCCGATGAGTTTCCCATGGTCGATAGCCAGTTGGGAGAGCAGCATGTGATGATTCTGGAAAAAGATTTCTTATTTCTCTTGAAGCGCACGGCATTTGCCATGGCGCATCAAGATGTACGTTATTTTTTAAATGGCATGTTGTTAGAGCTGGATTCTCAGCATTTGAAAGTCGTGGCGACAGATGGTCATCGCTTAGCAGTTTCTTCTCTGCCTTTGAAAAGTGAAGTACAGCTGATGCAGCTGATTTTACCTCGAAAAGCCGTTTTGGAGTTATTGAGGCTGCTGAGCGATCGTGAAGTGCAGTTGACGATGACACTGGGGCATACCCATGTCCGCTTCCAGATGGATCAATTGACCTTTACCACAAAGTTGCTCGATGGTCGTTATCCAGATTACCATCGGGTTATTCCTAAAGAAAGCAACCATCTCGTGACGATCGATCAGGAAGCCTTTAAAAGCGCGCTGTCTCGGGCAGCGATTTTATCCAATGAAAAATTTCGAGGCGTGCGCCTGCAGTTTTCCAACCATCAATTAATGATCTCTGCCAATAACCCTGAGCGCGAAGAGGCGCAAGAAGAGTTGGACATTGCCTATGAGGGTGCAGCCATAGATATTGGCTTTAATGTGGGGTATTTGCTGGATATCCTGAATGTCATTGATGCTCAAAAAATTCAGTTTTCATTGGGCAGTGGCAATGCCAGTGCCTTGATTCGCGAGCATTTTGAGACTGACGCAACACCTGTGAGCCACCAGAGCCTCTTTGTGGTGATGCCCGTTCGGATATGAAGCTCAAGACGCTCACGCTCTCGCATTTTCGCAACTTTTCTGAGAGAGCGTTTGATCTGGATCACCCCCTCAGTTTTATCCAGGGCCATAATGGCACAGGGAAAACAGCAATCCTGGAAGCCTTGGTGCTGCTCTTTTACGGCCGATCCTTTAGAACGCATCAACCCCGCCATATCATTCAGACCGGTCAGCCGCATTGCCAAGTGACTGTATTGGCTGAGCAATCCGGGGACTCTTGGTTTATGGGGATGCAGAAAGATCTGCAGGGTGAGACGCTTGTCAAGCTCAACAAAACTCCGTTGGCATCGCACCTGCCGCTTGCCCGTCTCTTGCCCATTAATATTCTACACCCTGAAATGACGGGGCTTTTGCTCTCAGAGCGCCAGTCTCGACGCCAGTTACTGGACTGGGGTTTGTTTTATGTCAATCCAGAGTTTATCACTCTGTGGCAGCGCTATCAAAGAATCTTAAAGCAGCGCAATGCAGCGCTTAAACAGGCGTCACATGCGCGAAACTCAAATGCTCTACGGGTTTGGGATGAGGCTTTGGTTGAAGCAGGTGACTTGATTCATCGTGCTCGAGAAACCTATAGCCAGCAGTTGATTCAGAGCTTTATGCAGCTGGATCCAGCGTTTTTCTCAGAAGAAGATATCCAGCTGCGTTACACGCCAGGGTGGCCCAAAGAGCTGTCTTTCAAGGACGCATTGCGACAACACCATGTGCAAGACGTGGAGATGGGGTATACGCTTGTCGGGCCCCATCGGGCGGATCTGGTCATCAAGTCTCACCAATTACCTCTCAAAATGCGTTTGTCTCGAGGTCAGCAGAAAAAAGTCATTTGGGCGCTTAAACTCGCGCAAAGCTTGACGTTGAAAGACCAAAAGATCTCGACCCTAACGCTGATGGATGATCTTGCCGCCGAGTTGGATCTGACCTATCAGAAAAAGCTATTTGAGATCGCCCAGAGTATTCCAGGCCAGCTGATCGTGACCGGTATTCTCCTGCCTGACTACCTTCCAGAAGAGCACTGTGTGATACAAGTGTGATACATGCTTGACAAGCTTCCTGTTTTAGAGAGAGAATCGTTTTGATCTTATGGGTTTTATTATTGATGTAATGGCAAGGAGGATATGATGGCTAAGACATGGACGCAAATTATTGACGAGATCAACGTGCAGAAAAAGACTTCAGGGGAAGTGGAGGCAGCAGCACGAGAATTTTTAAAAGCTCGAGAAATAGAAATAAAGAAACTGGGTTACACAGATGAAACTGTTAAGCAGTTATTGAAATTTTTATCGCAGCGACCTCTGGACGTGTTGCAACAGCTTAAAGTAGGGACACTCAAACTAGAGCGTGATACAAAAAAGAAATGGATCGCTGTCTGCATAGTGCCTATAGCGATGGACACTAAATCAGACGATGAGCTGGTCACAGTTGAATTGTCAAGCCAGCTTGTCACAAGCGCAATGCCATTGCCATTTAAAGAAGCAGCTGTTGCTGCAGAGGAGGTTAAACGAGAAACCTTAATGCAAGTGTTTTTCAAAAAAATGTCTGAAGACATTGCAGGATGCCCTCTCAAGCCATTACCGCGCCATATGGAAGCAGTAGATGTTATTCTAAAAAATGATTTCACCGACCATCAAAAGATGATGCGCGTTTTAGAGCAGCTTTGCTTGACAAGAGAGCGCAGACCAGAAGTCTCTTGGACTGTTTGGATGACGAGTTTTCTGGCGCCCCGCGTAGAATCAACAGAAGCACTCTATCAAAATTGGATTATCCAAGCGTGTCAGGTTTATGAAAAAGTAAAAGAGGCACAAGGGGATAAGATATTGTTAGGCGTTCAGTGCATTACATCGTATGCCATTTTAAAAGAGCATGCGGTAACCTTCCAAAAAGCCAAAGAAAGCGAGATACCTCAAGCAACATCCGTACCCTAACCCAACTTCTTAAGCTCTCGTTGCCAAAGGCTGATGTGAGCTTCTAGATCCGCTTTTTGAGCCTCTGTTTTTGCTAAAACAGGGGCGGGAGCTTTGCCTTTAAACTCAGGATTGGCAAGCTTTTGATTGATTTTTTCAATCTCGACGCTTGCTTGGGTGATCTCTTTTAAAAGCCGTGCACGCTCGGCGTCAAAGTCGATTAAACCTTTCAAGGGGAGATAAATCTCCAAGGTGCCCCATTGCGCGGTGGCGCAAGCACCTAAGGTTGATGCATCGGATATCCAAGTGAGTTGGCTGACCTTAGAGAGGGCCTGCAGCCAGGGTTGTAGGGCATTGAGCTGGGTGCGTGTGTGAGGATGAGGGTCTTTTAAAAATAATTCGACAGGCTTAGCCGGAGAGAGGTTTAGCTCACTTCGGAGCGTTCGAATGTGTGTGATGATGTTTCTGAGCCAAAGGATCTCCTGCTCTTGATCAGAAGCCCCAGATGTTGCAGGTTGTGCGTGAGGAAAAGCCGTGATCATCAGGTGAGTATCTGGATATTGATGATAAGGCCGAAGGTCTTGCCAAATGGTTTCTGTGATAAAGGGGATCAGGGGGTGCGCTAAGCGCAGCAAGGTCTCCAGCGTATGGATGAGCGTATACAAGGTGCCTTGTTGATGGGTTGTAACGCGATCTTTCTGAAGGCTGACTTTGGAAAACTCCAGATACCAATCGCAGAATTCGTTCCAGACAAATTCATAGAGGGTTTGTGCTAAAAGATCAAAACGATACTCAGCCAGATTCTGATGGACTTGAGTGACCAGCTTATTGAGAGCAGCTGTGATCCAGAGATCAGGAGGGCTCAAGACTCTGGGCGCTTGCGCATCATAGCCGATCTGCTCAATCTGGAGGGTAATAAATCGCGCGCTGTTCCAAAGCTTATTGCAAAAATTGCGATAACCCTCGAGCCTGTCAACCGAAAAATTGATGTCTCGAGAGGTAGAGGCCAGCGCTGCATAGGTAAAGCGTAAGGCGTCACACCCATAGGCTGAGATCCCGTGGGGGAAGTTTTTGCGCGTGTCTTTAATGACTTTATCAGCCTGTTTAGGATTGAGAAGGCCTGTGGTACGTTTCTGAATAAGCGTCTCAAGATCCACGCCATCAATCAAATCAATAGGATCGAGGACATTGCCCTTGGACTTTGACATCTTCTGGCCTTCATGATCTCGGATAAGACCATGGACATACACTTCTTTAAAAGGCACGTCGTTCATCATCTTCAAGCCAAACATGATCATCCGTGCAACCCAGAAAAATATGATATCAAAACCTGTCACCAGGGTTGATGTCGGATAAAATGTTTTCGTCATCGCTGTGCTGTCGGGCCAATCCAGGGATGCGAAGGGCCAGAGGGCCGAGGTAAACCAAGTATCAAAAACATCAGGGTCTTGCGTTAAGACCAGATCTGAAGGCAGTTGATGTTCAGCGCGTACGGCCGCCTCATCAAGACCCACATAGACATTGCCTTGGGGATCATACCAGGCAGGAATGGGATGCCCCCACCAGAGTTGACGGCTGATACACCAATCTTGAATGTCCTCCATCCATCGATAATACGCATGAGAGGCATTCTCGGGGATAAACTTGATTCGACCCTCTCGGACGGCTTGGATAGCAGGATCTGCCAAAGGCTGAATGCGTACATACCATTGTGGACTCAAGAGAGGTTCCACGATGGCGCCTGTACGTTCGCTTTTAGGGATTTTTAAGGTGTGAGGCTCGGTTTTGACTAAAAGCCCTTGTTGCTCCAGATCTGTCAGGATTCTTTTGCGTGCTTCAAATCGATCTAGCCCTTGGTAACATTCAGGGACGGAGCCATTGAGCGTGGCATCGAGCGAAAAGATATTGAGCATCGCCAAATCATGGCGCTTGCCGATCGCATAGTCATTAAAATCATGAGCAGGCGTGACCTTGACGCAACCGGATCCAAAAGCCAGATCGACATACGCATCTGCAATAATAGGGATGCGTCGATTTGCCAGGGGCAAAAGAATCTCTTTGCCAATCAGATGTTGATATCTGGCATCGTCAGGATGTACGGCCACTGCGGTATCGCCTAACAGGGTTTCAGGCCGCGTGGTTGCAATCACCAGGGTCTCTCCTGAGCCATCAATTGGGTAGCGGATATGCCAGAGAGATCCCACGAGCTCTTCAGAGATCACCTCAAGATCTGACAGCGCTGTTTTCAAAACGGGGTCCCAATTCACCAGGCGTACGCCCTTATAAATCAAGCCTTCTTGGTAGAGCTTCACAAAGGTTTTGAGGGTTGCTCGAGTTTGACTGGCATCTAGGGTGAAGTGAGTTCGAGACCAATCAGCACTGGCGCCGAGGCGTTTCATTTGAGAGAGAATGGCATCGCCTGACGCTTCTTTCCAAGCCCAGATTTTTTTGACAAACAGATCTCGCCCCAGATCATGACGAGTTTGACCGAGTTGCTGGAGTTGCCGTTCAACCACAATTTGCGTGGCAATCCCTGCGTGGTCAATCCCTGGTTGCCACAAGACGTTGCGCCCCATCATAGGATGATATCGCGTGAGCATATCCATCAGGACATCCTGAAAGCCGTGGCCCATATGCAGGATGCCCGTCACATTCGGCGGTGGCAAGGGGATGCTGTAAGGCTCCCCTACTCCAGAGGGCTTGAAATACCCTGCTTTCTCCCATGCGTCGTATAAATGAGACTCGATGCTCGAAGGGTGAAAGTTTTTGTCCATGATATTTCTCTCTTACAGGTAGGGCAGATGGCTATAAACCCCTATTCTAGCAGAGAGTTGGGTGTAACTCTATCCGCCTGTTGCACAGAATACCCCAAAACGAGTACCATATCGATAGATTCAAAATAGGGGTATCCCATGACCGTGAGTTTAGCCTATCACTGCCTGGTAGCCATGCCAGCACTCGATGGCACGCCCTTTGAGCGCAGCGTGGTGCTGATCTGCCATCATGGTCAGGAGGGTGCAGGCGGGGTTATCCTCAATCAGCGCTTGGAGATCACGTTGGCGGATCTCTTGATGCAGCTGGAGATGAGTGTTGCAGCTGGATTTTCTAAGCAAACACAGCTGATTTTTTTCGGTGGCCCTGTCAACCCTGAAAGCGGCTTTTTGTTACACACAGGGCTCCAAAAATATGCTGGAAGTGCACGTATCCAAGAAGGGTTATTCTTGACAGCCTCGATTGATGTGTTGAAAGCGATTGCACAGAAAGAAGGGCCTCCCGAAAGCATGATTTTCTTGGGGTGTAGTCGCT
>JAHFRR010000001.1:0-24828 GCA_023266165.1 Thiotrichales bacterium | reverse complement strand
CCAGGTCAGCTGGAAAAAGAAATCAGTGCGCACGACTGGTTAGTGATTCCTGCGTCGATGGATTTGATTTTTGATATCCCATTAGAGAAGCGTTGGGCCAAGGCGGCACAGCGCGCAGGTATTGCCAATCCCCACCAGTTGGTGAACGCGGTGGGGCATGGGTGATTGGCTTTTTTGAAAACTTATATATAATCAAATTTATTTTAAATGATTACTTAAAGATATGAAAAAGTTAATGCATGCTCAGTTAACGAAACAACTTATGCTGGCTCAAGCAATGCCTCGTGCTGGATGGATTCAGTTGATCCGCCAAGCGCTGTGCATGAGCACACGCCAGCTTGCGCAACGATTGAGGCCATTCTTAAAAAACCTCGTTTGCTTTGGAACGAAAATTGAATATCCAAGCACTTCCTATATTCCCATTTTATGAACGGGCTCCCTCTTGGCTGCTGGATTCTTTAAGAAATTCACGGTGACCACAATGGGTGCTATAATTTAACAACAAGGCGTGAAAAAATAAGGCTTTTGGAACATAGCGCCCACCTTCAACAAGGAGACTCTCATGTATGCACGTATCAGAAATAGTCCTCAATTTCAAACAGCTTTGCAAGCATTAAAGGAAAAAGAACTTTCATATGCAGACATGCGATTTATTTCTAGCTTGCTCCTCGATCGAACTCTTCACGCGAGCCCCACAGCCGCAGCTGATCTTGAAGCACTGAAAGAATTGGCCGGCAAGGCCTACTTTTACGATATCGGGCAGACTCCTCCCCCCTCGCCTTATGTTGAATGGCAAAAACAGGCTTACTTAACACCTCTAGTCAAAACCTCGCCTACTGTTATGGATGCCTTGTTAGGGAGGGATTTTATTCCACAAAGACCATTCACTACCGCTGAGCTTCAGCAAACAGCTCGCGCTTTTAAAGATGCTGCAATTATTGGGATCACATCGAGCACTCCAGCGATTAAAGCTGCATCGCTGATGGTGCATTTTGTCTGTAATGCCTACCTAAAGGAAGCAATAGGAGGCCAAGACCTGATTGGCTGTGTAGCTGCCCTGCTATTGGATGTTGGTGAGAAAAAAAATCCGGAGCGCCAATCACTGGGGCGCAGTGTATTACTGGCAGGAATTGCCCTCGATCGCGCACAAAGTGGTTCAGACTCGGCACAAGATCAAAACAGCGCTGCACAAATCTGTGAAGCGCAGATTCTTGCAACGCTTCAAACAGAAAATCTAATCCAAAATTCATCTCTGCCGTTTCACACATTGGCTGATAGTTTTGCGCTCAGCAGTCACTCTAATTTTCAGCCCACCACTAACCGGCATTCCAATCTTCGACCCACCATTAACCGGTTGAAAAAGGCAGCCGACAAAACGCCCTTAATTGCCGCCTCATTGTTCAAGGCGGAAGCAGACAACATCCCCTTCGCCGCTCAATCAACGCTCAAAAATAGCTACAACAGTATTGCTCACTCTCTTATTTCGGGTGCTCCTGAGTACAAAGGGGATAACGACAATGAGAGGAGTACACCCTGTGTTGCTCAGCTTGAAAAACTCTTGAATGAACACGCAGCAGAGCACTATCTTCAATTCTCAGAAGAAGTGTCAAAGTATTTGCTCGTACATTATCAAGGCGTCCTTAACACTGCAAATTCAGCACAGGAAACCGCGATGGGCTGGCGCGAAGTAGAGCAAATCTGTGATGCGAGTTTTGACCTAGTCTGTGCGGTCGGTTTGCTTGTTGGTAGTAGGGAAGTTATCAAGGTCACCTATGTTATGCAACCACTGTGTACCATTGGCTTTATCTCACGCCAGATCGCGGCAAAAAAGCGTTCTCTCTTTAGTGCAAACACTCTCAAAGCATTGTCGGGCAATCTTCTTTCACTTGTGCAGGCGGTCATGGAGTGGTTCACACCTGAAGATCCAATGTTTCAGCGGATTGTTGATCAGCTCGACCAGATCTCTCAAGATTTGCGTACTGGATTGGCGGTGATTGATCAAAAACTTAATCTTATCTTGGCGGCTGCAGATCACCTGCGCACCGACATCGCTGCAGTGAAGCTCATGATACTCAGTATACAACAAACCCTGCAAAATCAGGCCGCTACTGCAGTTGATAATTCAAGCATAGATGCAAAAAATGCTCTTGTAAACACCGTTACGCAATGCTCACAAGCAAATTTTACCACCTCATTGGCAGCATTTTATGAATACGCGTGTGTTAACAGCATCAATACTTCTGGTCGTTGGCAAACCAGTCATGTCGAACCCCTTACAATTGGAGATTGGAATAGAAAATTGCATGGTAATCGCAGAGTGTCATTGAGTACCCCAGCCAAGGGAGAGTTCTATCCATTAGAGTATCTGGGGGTCATAATCAGCCAGGCTATTCTTGCTTCCGCAAGTCTCAATTTCCAAAGTGCCGATAAAAATGTACTGGAAGCTTTCAGCCATCGACTAGAGAAAATTCCTAACCCTGTTGTTTGGCAGCAAGGCTTTGCATGTTATTTGGAGGCCTATGCTCGCTATCGGCCGACCTTAAACTCATCAGATCAAAATTTATCACAAACAAGAATTACAAAATGTGTCACGTTCGGGACGGACATTCAAGCTGCGCTGTCTCAGATCCCGGGAGTGGTCAAAATTTTAGAAGGCCAGTTGAATACAATATCACAGGCCTTGCAGCGCAGAATCGCAAACCTTCATACGGAATTTCTAAGTGACCTAAGGATGGAGTCGTTAACAGCGGAGCAATTGTTTTTGGGCATTGAGATGCCAGACATCCACAGGCTCACAGTATGCCCCAATTTTCTGCAACAAGGCGAGAAGTCATTAGCGACTTATCTACTCTCCTACTTTACCCCTAACCTACTAGGCGCTTTGAGATCTCTGTGCCCAGATTACATCGGGTTTATGGGTGTTGAAGAGCAGCCCCATAAAATGGGTATTTATTGTTCTCGCCTACAGTACACATTAGCAGGTATCGGTGTACGCAACGCTGTTGTTACGGCGTTATACCCAAACCCCAATCCGAGCAACCCCTCTGCTGGTCGTCGGGCTGGACCGGTTATCGCACGTGGCGCACAGGGGGCATATGTTCAGGTAGAGAGAGGTTCATCAAACCAATTTTTTGGACAACGCCTTGAAGGAAGAGCGGTCATAATCGACCAGTGGTTATTGATGAACACAGGCCTTGCCGTGCATCTTCATCAGAATTCTTGGCGTGCATGGCAAGCACAGTTGCGCCAAGATCCTACTTTTACTTGTACACCCAGTGCTTTTAACACTTACTACGACTTTGAATTTGATCTTTTTAATAACCACTTACATGATCTACGGCAAACGCTTGGTAAGCAAGTTAGAGAGGACGAAGCGATCAACACATATGCTGAAGAGTGGTGCTTTCTGGCGCAACTTTCGACCCTCCTAAGAGGTTACTATCACCATGCTCACACCGATCATGTGCAAGAGACTTTACAGGTGCATGTACCTGCTATAACAGGCGCTGAGATGGTCAATATTCTAGTCGACCGCGTATTCAACCAGTGGCATTCTGATTATTTAAGTACGACCTCGACTGACCCAAATACTGGCATTGTTTCTGCCCATAAGCGACGCACGCCTAAAAAAGACAACGAAGCATTAACCGATCTCAACATGAAGACACACCGGGTGCTCCGTCAGCAACTGCAGGGTTTCCGTTGTTTATACCGACTGCCCGCTGAGAGTTTTCGGAAGCAACCACGCCACCTTCTGCCACTCGTCAGTTCCACATTGGCTGTGGCTTATCATTATTTCCCACAGCTCACGCCTAAACCCACTCCAACTCGCACTCGCACTTTACCCACAATATCAAAGCACCGCCCAAAATCGAAGCTGCGCAAAAGCCTTGAGACCGTAGGCTTGCGTGACACAGCTGTCGGCGCTCTGGGTCTTCTTGCAATGACGGGAATGTGGATTAGCGGATACAGTAAGACTGATATCAAGAAAATGGGTAAAGCCACGGGTGCTGCCATGACAGTGACGACCGTTAGTTCTCTCGTGTACGACCAACGGGCTGAGATCAGAAGAGGCCTTTCTGCTGTAGCCACAACCATTGGCTCTCTCTTATATCGGCCAACATCGGTGGTAGCGACAGGCGCCCAGAGATCTTCAACGCCAAAACCACCTGATAACAGTGATAGTAAAGAGCCATAAGCTGGAAGTTTAGCAGCCCGTGACCGTTATCTTGTGTGCTAACAGCACTCTCTACTTCAGCAAGTGAAATAACTTACGCCGCCAATCCCTCTTCCTTCATCGCACTTGACACGGAGGGCCGATGGCGCAGATGGTCGATATAGCGGGTGAGATAGGGGTAATCTGTCAAAGAGAGACCCACATGTGTAGACCAGCCCACCACGGTAAACAAATATGGGTCTGGCAAGCTAAATTGATCACCCGCGAGGTAAGCATGGGTTTTGAAGTGCTCGTTTAAAAAGGCGAAGCGACCTGCCATCAGGGGTTTGAAAACCTGATCTTTGACTTCTTGTGGCACCTTGGAATTAAACAAAGGGGAAAAGCCCTTATGTAAATCAGTCGTGATGTAGTTCAACCAAGCCAGTACTTGATAGCGACGCATATCACCCACGGGCGGGAGTAGGCCTGAGTTGGGGTGGGTGTCTGCCAAATATTGCTGGATCACGGCACCTTCGGTCAACATCGTGCCGTCTTTCAGAATTAAGCAAGGGACGGCCCCTTTTGGGTTGATCTTTGTAAAGTCTTCGCCCGTTGCCGTTTTGTGGGTACCAAGATTAACAGCGATGTATTCACAAGGGACTTTAAGCTCGTTCATCAAGATATGCGGGGCAAGCGAGCAAGCACCTGGGCTGTAATATAGTTTCATAACCTGAATTCTCCATAATAAAAATTAACAAACAAATATATTAAAAAAACTTAGATAACAAGCAGGGGTAAAAAGCTCATAGAGTATGTAAGATTTTTTTAAAAAATGCAAGTTGTTTTTTAGAGCTACTTTTAAAGATATTCTTAAAGCTGTAGAACTCAAACAGGATTTCAGCTTGATCTCAGTCTTGATGATGATCTCAAGATAGCATACACTCACACACGTGTTATCAGTGTTATCTTGAGGAGCATTTTGATGAGCCATCGATTACTACAGCGAGTTGCCCCCTTTGTAATTTGTATTTTGGGGTCGTTTTTCTATGTCTACGATTACTTTTTGGCGACAGCACCGAGTGTGATGACCCATAGTTTGCTTACAGGGTTCTCGATCAATGCCGCAGAATTAGGGTCGTTGATGGCTGTATTTTTTCTTGCTTCGACTTTCTTTCAGCTCCCCGCTGGGATGCTCTTGGATCGCTTTGGTGCGAGAAAGCTATTAAGCTTGGCTGTATTGATCAGTGGCGTAGGGACGTTACTGTTTGGCTTGGCGACATCGTCCTGGGAGTTGGCTTTGGCGCGATTGCTGATGGGGATTGGGTCGCCCTTTGCATTTTTAGGGGCGTTGTTTTTGGCCTCTCGCTGGTTTGCCCATCGTTATTTTGCGATGATTGCAGGGTTGGTACAGCTGGGTGCAGCGTTGGGTTCAACCATTGGAGGTGGGCCTTTGGCGATGTTGGTCAACCATTATGGATGGCGGCATTCCATGCTCTGGATTGGGTGGATTACTCTGGTGCTCTCTGCGCTCTTTTGGTTGATTTTGCGGGATGGTGTGAGGCCTGCTGATGAGGAGCCTCAAGGCAAGCCCTCGCGCTTGCGGGATGCCCTCAAAATCAAGCAAGTGTGGTGGATTGCCCTGGCAGGTTTTGCCTCTTGGGCGCCTGTCACAGGGATTGCCTCCTTGTGGGGTGTCCCGTATTTGATGGACGTTTATGGTTGGACGAACCAGCAAATTGGGTATCTGTATATCTTATTCTGGGTGGGATTAGGCGTAGGCTCTCCCTTGATGGGCTGGGTTTCAGATGTGCTAAAAAGCCGAAAACTACCGTTTTATCTCTGTTTTGGTGTTGGGTTTATTGCGTGTATCTTGTTTATGATGGCACCGCAAATGCCTAAGTCGGTGATGGTGATCTTGCTGGTTGTGCTAGGATTTTCAGCATCTTTGCAAAGCTTAACCTTTGGGATTGCTAAAGATATTGTACCACCGCAACATTTTGTGGCGGTATCAGGGCTTATTAACCTGGCGGCAGTTGCAACAGGGGTTGTGGTTCAGCCTGCGATGGGTTTACTGATAGACTGGCATGCTAGAATGCATCACCATGTAGGCTCTCAGTATACTGTCAGTGATTATCAAGTCGGATTTGGCATCGTTGCCGTTGTCTTGCTGTTTGGGCTCATCGTCTCTTGGTTGGGCTTGAAAGAGACGCATTGTGAAATCAAATACTAATAATAAATATTAAATAAATAAATATTAAATAAAATAAAAAAGAAATAAAAATTGGGAATATAAAATTGATGAATATTATTTTGCTGGGTGCCCCAGGAGCGGGCAAAGGCACGCAGGCGCATATTCTGTGTGAGAAACTGGGGATCTGCCAGGTTTCAACAGGCGATATCTTGCGTCGAGCGATTCAAGCGGGCACTGAGATGGGTCGACAGGCGAAAGCGGTGATGGAGTCTGGTGGGCTGGTCTCGGATGAAATTATCATGGGTCTTGTCAAAGAACGCATTCAATCCCCTGATTGTGCCAAAGGGTTTATTCTGGATGGAGTTCCGAGGACTTTAAAACAAGCGGAAGCGCTGAGCGCTCATGGGATCCCCATTGACTATGTCATTGAGCTACAAGTTGACCCTGAGGCGGTGGTGTCTCGCATGAGTGGGCGTTGGATGCACCCAAGCTCAGGGAGAACCTATCACGCTCAAAGCAATCCTCCCAAGCGGATGGGGTTTGATGATTATACGGATGAGCCCTTAATCCAACGTGAAGATGACAAACCTGACACGGTGAGAAAGCGCCTGCACGTCTATCATGAGCAAACCTACCCTTTGATTGCTTATTATCAACAGCGCGCACGCACGCCGCTCCCTCACGCGGCACATACGCTGCAATACCTGAAGATCAATGGTTTGGCGCCTGTTGAGACGATTACTTGGGAGATTTTGAAAGGCATAGGACACGCTTTGTGAGTATTCGGATTATTGGCGGTCGATGGCGAGGGCGGCATCTGGATTTTCCAGATCAGGTGACCTTGCGCCCCACACCAGATCGCGTGCGGGAGACTGTCTTTAACTGGCTTCAAAGAGAGGTGGTAGATGCGCATTGTTTGGATGCCTTTGCAGGAAGTGGTGCTCTTGGGTTTGAGGCCTTATCGCGCGGGGCTTCCAGCGCTTGCTTTTTAGAAACAGACCCTTTCGCTTATCACGCGCTCCTTAAAAACGCAGAAGCCATGAGGTTGCCAAAACAGACGGCGCAGATTTTTTTGACTTCAGCCCTGATGTTCTCTCCCCAGAAAGCGCATATGTTTGATCTTGTATTTTTAGATCCTCCCTTTCATCAAAATCTACTGCCCCAGATCTTACAGCGCTTGCAAGAGGGGAGATGGCTATCATCTCGTGCTAAAATCTATGTGGAGTTTGAGCGAGACTATCCCATTACCCCTCTGATTCAAACCCTGCAAAACGGGCAATTGGAGAAGATACTCTATGCAGGGGCAGTAGGATATGCTCTGGTCTCTCTCAATGCAGCCAGGTCTCAACTTGAGTCTTCGCCTCAATGACCCTCAAAGATATGCTGATTGCCGCGCTGGTGTGTATACTCTGGGCGTCGAATTTTATTGCCATCAAGGTGGGTGTGACAGACTTTCCGCCGATTTGGTTGATGACGCTGCGCTTTGCCTTTGTGGGGGCGGTCTTATTGCCATGGACTGTCAAGGTCAAACGCCATCAGATCCCGCATTTATTGGGGTTAACGTTGACTCTGGGGGTGGGGTATTTCGCGTTGTTGGCCGTGGGTGCCTCGATGATCTCTGCAGGGCTTACCACGCTCATCATGCAGCTGAATCCACCGATGGCCGCTTTAATTGCAGGATGGGCCCTGAAAGAGAAGCTTCGCCCTGTAATCTTCGTCGGTATGGGATTGGCTTTTGTAGGCGTAGCGATCGTGGTAGGGTTACCTCAGCACGCCCAATCCCTGGAAGGGACGTTTTTAGTGGGGATTGCAGCCGTGCTGTGGGCAGGGTCAAGCTCGCAGATTCGCTTGCTCAAAGGGATTCATCCGTTTACGCTCAATGGCTTTATTTCTCTGGCTTCTTTCCCCATTTTGTTTTTATTGGGCGTTGGGTTAGAACCTTCATTTTTGCATCATTTTGAGATGCCCAAATGGGGGGGTATCGCAGCATTGCTGTATATGTCTCTGGTCTCAACCATTTTTTGCTACAGCGTTTGGATTAAATTGCTGGAACGCAATCCTGTCAGCAAAGTCGCACCCTTTGGATTGCTACAACCGCCTGTTGCTGTGCTATGCGCCTTTTTTGTTTTGGGCGAACCCATCCACCTCTCCCTGTTGATCGGCGGTACGCTGTGTGTGACAGGGGTCGCCTTGGTGGTGATTCGGCGTTGATCGCCCCCTCTTGATCTCAAAAAATAAATTTATTAATTTTAAAATATTTTATATATATTTGATGAATAGGACTTGATTTTATATATGATTAATCGTTATTATTAAAGATAATAAATAACGAGAGATGCGACATGCAATCAACGGCGAATAACTTCAAAGAAGGCATCCAATTCACGGTGTCTGCTCCTCTGGTGGGTATTGTCACAAAAGGACAGGAATACTTTTTTGGACTTCCAGTACACGATCCTATAGAGGCTCACTTTATCGGTCGTGGACATTTCCACCTTGCTTATAAATTCACTTTATCTGCAGGACACCCCTTGATGAGAGCATTTTATGCTTCACGTCTTGAGGATACTTTTAAGGATATCAGTACCTCTCAATCATTTGTTTTGAAGATACCCATCGATCAAAAATGTGGCATTGTATTTGTGAAAAAAGAAGCTGAAAGTTTTAATCTCATCAATAAAAATGAGATGCTATACGCAGAGCCAGTAGCAATCAAAATAGGAGAGCGAGCACATCTTGCAGAAGTCTTTCCTTTTGTCGATGGAGAGGCTATTGATGATGATCACAACCTTGCAGAAGCAGTTAAACTGTTTTATAAGAAGAGTCAACTCATTCTTCTCGATGCCCTCTCGCATGGGAATGTGATGAGGTGTCGAGATTCAGAAGTTATTTGTGTAGATGCTGGATGTGCCATCTCAGAAGAGGATGATCCAAGTCGAGCAAGTCGTTATTATGACCAATGGCTGTCTTTGATGGATGATTATCCTAAGACCATTTGCACCTTGCTGTTTTTTTTGTGTCAATCTGAAGTTGTGAATATTGACTCTCTGCTCTTCTTCCAGGAACAGTTGAGGAAAAACATCTACCGTCTCACACAAGGATTGGGCGCTCAAAGATCTCAAGAAGAAGTCAAAAACGCGCAAAAAAGGATTGCTGCTTATCAGGAAGGGTATAGAAAGTTGGTCGTCACGCATGACACCATTATTGCTGAACGAAAGGCAGTGGCGCAAGAGGAGAAGGTAGCGCAAGGCAAGGTGGCACAGTCTATTTCCCCTGTGAAGAGGGGGCGTTATAAAGAAAATAATCATCAAAACATCATACCGTGTACTCCCCCGTCCAAATGTGGGAATGCGGAGTGCCCTTCTGCCCCAAAACGACCGAGAAACTCTGCTATAGAGGTTACAGAATCAAAGACAACACCTATGGCAGATTGCAGCAATCGACTCCCCCATCCCAGGTTAAACGATTTAAGGTTGCCTTGAAGATTCGCTTTTTCGTCTTCCTTATGTTATCTTACCCGTCAAATCCATAACAATGACTACGGAATTGACGGGTTAAATGTACGCTCGCGCAAAGTTTTTAAAAAGTGCCGCCTCGCTGTCTCAGCTCCCGCCTGATGAGGGCTATGAGGTTGCGTTTGCAGGACGTTCGAACGCAGGGAAGTCCACAGCGCTCAATATGCTGACCCGACAAAAAGGGCTGGCCCGAACCAGCAAAACGCCTGGACGTACCCAGTTGATTAACCTTTTTGCGCTGGATGACACGCGACGCTTGGTTGATCTTCCCGGTTATGGTTATGCTAAAGTGCCCTTGGATGTCAAAGAGCGCTGGCAGGAAACTTTAGGGGAATACCTGCATGACAGAAAGTGTTTGCGAGGGATTGTTTTGCTGATGGATGCCCGCCATCCCTTTAAAGACATGGATCAGCGGATGATAGACTGGGCGATTGCTTCTCATCTCAAGTGCCATCTCTTGCTATCAAAAGCCGATAAGCTGACCCATCAAGAAAGATTGTTAACGTTACGGCAGGCCACAGAGGCGATCGCTGAGGTTTCTGATTTTGTGTCTGTCCAGCTGTTTTCAGCGCTCAAACGAGAAGGCTTGGAGACACTGATTGCACACATGGATGCCTGGTATGATCTGACACCCCCTCCTTCCTCTCATGAACAGGAAGACTAGAGTGGAGTGGCAAGATTTGCCGTGGTCAAAACAACTGGCCATGGGGCTAGAGACACCCGCGGCGTTGTTGAGGTTTGTAGGGCTTTCTCCTGATAATTTCGACACCCAACAGGCTCATCAGGCTTTTAAAACCCGCGTACCGCATAGCTTTGCCGCACGCATTCAAAAAAATAACCCCTATGATCCTCTGCTTAAACAAGTCTTGGCGTTGGACAGTGAGATGCAAGATGCCCCTGGATATCACAACGATCCTTTAAAAGAGCAAGCAGAGGCAAATCCTATCCCAGGTGTTTTGCATAAATACCAGGGGCGATTGCTGTTGATGTTGAGTGGCAGCTGCGCCATCAACTGTCGATACTGCTTTCGGCGGCATTTCCCTTATCACGAGAATCGACTGAGCCCACACCATTTAGGCGCCGCCCTTGCTTACATCCAAAAAGAAAGCGCGCTCTCAGAGATTATTTTAAGCGGCGGCGATCCTCTCATGCTGAAAGACACGCTGTTAAGCCCTATTTTAAAAGCCCTAGAAGAGATTTCCCATATCAAGCGCGTGAGAATCCATACGCGATTGCCGGTGGTGTTGCCTGCCCGAATCACCCCTGAGCTGATTCAGTTGCTGAGCCCAACACGCTTACATACTGTGATGGTGCTTCATATTAATCATGCGCAAGAATGCAATGATGAGCTGGCTCAAGCCCTTTTACCGCTGAAACATGCAGGCATTCCCTTGCTCAATCAAAGTGTTTTATTAAAAGGGGTGAATGATACGCTGGAAGCCTTGGTTACTCTCAGCGAGCGTTTATTTGAGATGGGTGTACTGCCCTACTATCTACATTTGTTAGATCAGGTTAAAGGTGCTCAGGGGTTTGAAGTACCGCAGGATCAGGCTAAAACGTTGTATCACGGCCTGCAAACCGCGTTGCCAGGCTATTTGGTGCCAAAGTGCGTCCGCGAAGTCCCTGGTGTTTTGCATAAGGTGGGGATGTTTGCCTGACCCAGGCTATTCAACACCTCAATCGGATGCTGCACGCTCAAGCCTGTCATGCGTTTGATCTGGCAGGCGCATGAAAAGCCTGTAACCAGTAAACGAGAACGCAGGCTTGGGTTTTGGGAGATCTTGGCTTGCCAGCTCAGATTAAAAATATCTTTCGACAGGGAAACATGCTCGATTTCATGGCCAAAGCTTCCTGCCATACCACAACAACCGACGGAGATAATCTCCAGGGTCAAACCTGCCTGTTGAAAAACCTTTTGCCAATCCCGTTCGGCGGAGGGATAGAGAGATTTCTCACTGCAATGAGCAAGCAAAAAATAGGGTTTCTGCTCAGACGTAGATTTCAGATCAGGCATGATATCAGATGTTATTTTAGGTGTTATTTTAGAAAGCGTGTGCTGTGCTAAAAACTCTTGCAATAATAAAATTTTAAAATTGGGTTTTCGGCCTAAAATTTCTAAACTTGACTGAATATATTCATCTCGATACGTCAGGGTTATACTGGGTTCTAAGCCAATTAAAGGAATATTCAAATCAGAAATAGATTCATAAAATAAAATATTTTTTTGGGCGATCTGATAGAATTTTTTCAAGAACCCTTTCACATGCCAGGTCTTCCCATTAGGTCTAAAAGGAAGTACCCATACCTGAAACCCCCATTTTTCTAGGACTTCTATCGAATCTTTTAAAATAGTAGGCGTATAAAAATTGATTAAAAAATCAGGAACGATACAGACTGTTCTTTCAATATTTTTAAGATTTTTAAGATTTTTTAATTTTTTGTCTATTTTTAAATATTTTATTTTATAATGACTTTTTAAAACTTTTGGCAAGTCTACTAAACCTATCAGACGTGCTGATAAGTTCAATAGAAAATTCCCGAAAAACTGACTGATCCTGGGCATTTTGCTCATCCATTTTGCCAAGCGCTCACTGATACCAATAGCATAATCTCTCAAAGGCCTAGGATATCTTTGATAATAGTCTTGCAAAAATTTTGCTTTAAAACGTGGGATATCAACCTTCACCGGGCATCCTGTCGTACAAGCTTTGCAGCTCAAGCATCCTGAAAGTGCTTGGTAGACTTCTTGTGAGAAGTCTTGAGATTGGGTTTTAAGATGTGCGCGCTTTTTCCAGAAAATCTTAAATGGGTTGCGGGTTGTGCGAGGGCGTGAGGCTTGTGGGATGTTGGCCAGCAGTCGCAACCACTCTCGCATCACGGTTGCACGGCCTTTGGGTGAATGCACGCGATCGCGTGTGACTTTGCTGGAGGGGCACATTACAGCATGAGGGTCGACCTGAAAACACTGGCCGTTGCCGTTGCATTTGACAATCGGCTCGTAGCGTTCTCGAATACTGAGAGGAATTTGTCGATCTTGCTCGCCTCGTAGAGGGCCTTGGACGGAGACAATCGGTTCAGGGGTGTGGAGAGAGGAAGCAATTTTGCCTGGATTTAAACGATTATAGGGGTCAAACAGGGTTTTAATCTGCCGTACAGCATGATATAAATTTTTACCGAAATACTCAGGGGCATAAGAAGATCGAAACCCTTGTCCATGCTCGCCCCAGAGAATCCCCCCATATTTTTTAACGAGCTGGCTCACAGCATCCGTCAAAAGGGGGATGAGCGCTGCATCATGAGGGTCTGTCATATCCAGCGCGGGCCTCACGTGCAGGCATCCGGCATCGACATGGCCAAACATGCCATATTGAAGATGATGATGATCTAACAGTGCCCGAAACTCGCGAACGTAGTCTGCCAAAGCCTCAGGAGGCACGACAGTGTCTTCTACAAACGGAATGGGACGACGATGACCAGGCAGGTTTCCCAAGAGCCCTACACTCTTTTTGCGAAGCTCCCAGAGCGCTGCCATTTCTTGCGGGTCTTGCGTGATATAACACGACAAAGGCGCCTGAGGTTGGCCTTTTTGAGCCAGCATTTCATCCGAGAGCGCTTGGACTTTCGCTGAGATGCTCAGGGCATCTTCCCCTGAAAACTCAACTAAATTAATTGCTTTTGCATACGTAACAGAATCGATTGATCCCAATAACCCTGGGGCTTCTAACATGGGTTTCACATGGGTATAGATAATATCTGTTTTAGCAACACTGAGCACCTTGTCGTCGATCGTCTCAATGGCCGTGGGTGTGACACGCAAAAGCGCTCGGGCAGCACGTAAAGCATCATCAAACTCGCCATATTGAATCACCATCAGTTGGGTATGTTTGGGCAGGGGAGTGAGTTTGACTTTCAGCTCAGAGACAAAGACCAGCGTGCCTTCTGAGCCTCCCAGTAAATAATTCAAATTAAAGATATCTTGTGTGGGAGAATAGATCTTAGCAAGATTATATCCCGTCATAAATCGCGAGAGCTTTGGAAAAACATGGGCAATTTCTTCCCGATGGGTTTTTACAATTGCATCTACTTGGCGATAGATGTCTCCGATCAGATCAGGCCGCTTTTGATAGTTTGACAATGTCTCCAGATCAATGGGGAAAGACTCCAAGATCTCTCCATTACTGAGCACACAGACAGCCTCTAGCACATGCTCGCTGGTGCGACCATAACAACACGAGCCTTTGCCACAGGCATCTGTGTTGAACATGCCACCCAACGTTGCACGGCTACTGGGAGAAAGATTGGGAGCAAAGAAGACGCCGAGAGGCTGCAACGCATCATTGAGCTGATCCAGTACAACACCTGGCTGAACGCGTGCGAACCCTTGATTCAGATTGATCTCCAAGATCTGGTGCAGATACCGTGTGCCTTCGATGACAATCCCATGATTCAACGCCTGTCCATCTGTACCCGTACCGCCCCCGCGTGGGGCAAATTGAATTTTTTCAAATGAGGGTTGCTGAGCCAGCTGGAATAAGAGTTGAATATCTTGAGTATGTTTAGGATAGACCACGGCTTGAGGCAACACCTGATACACACTGTTGTCTGTCGCCATTGTCAATCTGGATGCAAGATCGCTGGCAATATCGCCCTCAAAGCCAGACAGTTTCAGGGTCTTGAGAAATGTGTTATAGAGGGGAGACTGGGTGTGTTCGGATGCAAGATGGGGGATCATTATTAAAACCTTCTTCACACGCCTAAAGCATTGACCTTTGCGGCGCAGATAAAATCATTATGAGAGAGCCCTTTTAGAGCATGGGTTGTGAATTTAACTTCGCAGTAGTTATAGCCCAATAAGATATCCGGATGATGGCCTTCCGATTGGGCCATAAACGCCACGGCGTTGACCCACATCATGACTTTATAAAAGTTTTTGAACTCAAAGCGTCGAGAGATTTCTGTCCCTGAGGCATTGAGCGTCCATCCAGGAATTTGGGGCATCAGGGTTTGCGCTTCAAGAGTGGTCAAGGACAACGTCAGCCCTTCACATGCCTGGCATTTTTGATCTTCTAGGTTCTCTATATCTATCACTCAGCAACTCCTATAATCTTGAGCCATCGCTGCGTCGTGGATCTCATGAGGATTGCTGAGAATCCCGAGCGCATTGGCCTCTCTAAAAGCCTCTAACAGCTGACCATTGACCATGTTATACAAGCGCTCGATGCTGTCAATCACGAAATAGGTTTTCTGAAGGGCATCATAGCGATACGGCATCCGTAAGACGGTCAGAAGATCAAAGGGTTTACGTTCTGGAATGGGGCTTTGGAGAGCATAAATGCTTTCTGTTTTGGAAGATACAATGCCTGCGCCGTAGATTTTCAGGGGTTGGTTGGGTGTCTGAATCAAGCCAAATTCTACCGTGAACCAATACAAACGCGCCAGCATTTTACGATCTTCTGGGGAAATCCCCTGGCCAAAACGCCCGACTTCTTGGGTAAATGCTGCGAATGCAGGATCTGTGAGTAAGGGGCAATGTCCAAAGATCTCATGAAAAATATCTGGCTCTTTCAAGTAGTCCAATTCTTCAGGACGACGGATAAAACTTGCGGCGGGAAAGATTTGATGGGCCAGTAAATCAAAAAAAGCTTTGAAAGAAATCAGTGCCGCAACGGGTGCCACCGTCCAGCCTGTGTAAGCTTTCAGGGCTTCGGAAATCTCTTTACATTGGGGGATGTGATGCGGGCTTAATCCAATGCGATCAAGCCCTATCAGATAAGCTTCACACGCTTTGTCTTGGATCAGGGCAAACTGACGATGATACAGGGTTTCCCAGACTTGATGCTCAGAAGGCTCATAGTGAATATACCCGTTGGAATCCGGCGCACGGGCGGTGTAGGAGGTGGTATCTTTCATAGATGCCCAGATCTTTGACTGTCCGGAAAGGCAGTATGGATGGAGCCTCGGGCAAGGTCAGCTGTGGGAGAAAGATGAGGTTCTTTAGGCGCAATAATCCCCTTCAGCAATAAATAAGGGGCAATAAAGCAATAGACAGAGAGAATGGAAATGAGAAAAATCAGGAGATGCCCATGTTGTACTAATGAGGTGTTTAAATGGAAAAACCCCATTAACCCCAGAACTACATAGCCATAAAGAAATCCCAATAAAGCCGCTGCAATTCCAATGGTGATTCGCATCCAACGCGCGCAACGAACCATGAGATCTCGTTGCTTACGTTTAATCTCCATTTCGATTTGCTGAAACTCAACCTTAAATGTTTTCTCCTCCCACTCAACTTCAGCTTGTTTGGACGAAGGAATAGCATCTTTTTCAACGTATTTCGCTCCCTCATTTTTTTTTGCAGCTTCTTCTATCTTTTTTAATTTCGAGTTCGAGACAAAATTTTTTTCATCGTCGTTCATAATGACACCGCCTCGCTAAATAACTCATCAGCTCTAATACCAATTGCTTTGCGACTCACAGCAAAAAATGCAGCAAGCTCAGACAAACCCAACGTACGATACACTTCCATAAATGCGCTTTTTGGCATTAAGAGAGACGCGGCAAAGAGATCAGCCTCAAGTTCCTCAGGCTCGTTAGAATATTTATGATTCCTATAATCAATGCGATTTCCATGCTCAAGGACATAATGCCCTATTTCATGGGCGATGGTGAATCGTTTTCTATAAAACGGCTCCTCGTCATTCACGTAAATTAGTTTTTTATCTTTATCAATAAAGCCCGAGTAATTTTTAAGATCAGATCCTTCTGGAGGAATAAAAGTTTTGAGGGTGAGCTTTTCTTTTTTAAGAACTGTTGTCAACGAAATTGGAAACACAGACTCTTGACCCGACCGCCGAATCAAGTCTTCTGCTTTTTGCTGTATGTTTTGGCGTTGTTTGAAGCTTAACATGTATTCCTCCTGCGTGAGATAGCGCTCCTCTTTGTTTTTTGTGATTTTGCGGTCACAAACAATCAAACAGGAGCAGCTATTATGACAGCATTACGAAATAAAATGAAGCAGGAGATGGCATTAAGAGGGCTGGCCCAGGGGACACAAAATGCCCAATGCATCGAGCATTTGAGGGTCTAATGCTCGCTGGTGAGTTGGCGGGATATAGAGTGTGGTGATACGCGAGGGTTGTTGTTGAGGCAGGTCTTTTAAGGGGATTTTCTGGATAATAGCCTCAAAGCTCGGGTATTGCGCGCCTTCATACAGGGTGATGAGATGGGCATCGTCATAGCGTGTTCTGAGGCGATGATAGAGAACTTGTAGGGCATCAGGGCGCATTTCGTTTTCATGGCCCAAAAGCCCCACGCTCCCTACTTGCCACAAAATCAAATGGCTAGCGGTATCAAAAGGACGTGTGCGAATCAAAAAGTCTGTCGCTTCAAAAGACTGGCACCCTCCTTCTGCAGGGTCAATCTCTAAATCGGCAAAGAGACAATCTTCGGCAGAGATACCTGGCAAAGCCCGCACATCATATCCCCGCGTGCGAGCAATGCGCACGGCATCCAGGCCTGACTGAGCAAAGACAGTAGGATGTCCATAAAAGACCACGGTGATATGCCCACCCTGGGTTTCCAGTACTTCCAAGATATAATCTGTGATGGCTTGATAGCAGGCTTTACGTCTTTGAGGGTATTTCCAGTATAAAAACTCCAGAGATTCTGAGTTGAGATTGGTTTTCATGACCCATTCTTGCAAGATAGGTTCATTTAATAAAAAAAGAACTTTATCCGCGGATTCAATATAGGTCTTGGTCTCTGTATTCAGGTGGGACAAGGTTTTGATCCCTGTGCCCACCAGCGTGAGTGAAGTTTTAAGGGGGTCTTTATTTGCCATGCTTGGGTCTCAGTATTCAAGTCTTTCTAGCGTATGATGCCTTTTTTTTGAAGCCTGAGCAAGGGGTGGGCGGGTGAATTTTTTCAGGATTTTTCTGAAAAATTGAGCCTAACATACTTGTGTTGAATCCCGACATTTTGCTAAAATCCAGACAATGAAGGACGCGGCCCCACGTTGTGGGGGCAAAAAGGTTTTTACGGATGTTCAACGCATATTTCAAAAGCTTTCAGGGCTTGCCAGGTATACTCTGGCATCGTGTGATCATCTACATGATCAACACCATTTCAGGTGGGCTGTCATTCTATTTGGCATTTTATTTTGTTCAGGATCTGCATATCGCCTGGGTGATGGCAGGGTTTCTGGTGTCTTGCTATGGTATAGGCACCGTCTTGGGTGGGCTGCTAGGAGGATGGCTTGCGGATCGCTTCCATCCAGATTTTTCAGGGATTGCAGCCTTGGTGATCAAGACCCTCTTGTTTTTATTGTTGCTGGTCTGCAAAGTCCCATGGGCGTTGATCCCTATTATGTTTCTTTTTGGGTTGTGCACCTATGTTTTCAAGGCGGTCAATAATGTTGTGCTGTTGCGAGGTGTTGGGCCAGATCCCAGCTTGCGCCTGAAAATCATCAGTGTGATGTATGCTGGCATGAATTTTGGTTTGGCGATCTCAGCGGTGATCGTTATGATCTTTTTTCATTTTGGTTTTCAATGGCTTTTTATCTTGTCCGCTCTTTTGATGGGAGTCTCTTGTGTGTACCTGTTCTGCCGTATGCGTTTAGACACCATGACATCAGCAACGCTGATTGAGATACCCTTACACCCCAAGACCCATCATACTCAGAGTAGCCTCTTGATTGTGAGTGTTGCGTTGGGATTTATTTTTCTGTCAGGTTTAATCTTCGCCCAATTAAGCGCAGCCTTTCCTATTTATCTGCACCAGAGCTTCCCACGTATGGGATTGAGCGCTGCCACAATCTTATTTATCCTGAACTCTTTCATTATCGTGATCGCACAAGTACCCTTAACGCATGCCTTTCGCAAAATGAATCCTCTCTTGACGCTGGGTCTGGGGGCATGCCTATTGGGCGTCGGGTTTGGGTTGATGGTCTTTACGTTTTCTTACGCGATGATGATCGCCTCCTGCGTGGTCGCAACGATAGGCGAGATGCTGGCCATGTCGGTCTCCCAGCTCCTGGTCTTTGATTATGCATCTTCAAAACATCAGGGCCAAATGCAGGGCTTTTACCAAGCCGCCTATGCAACCGGTTGCGTGATAGGCCCAACGCTGGGGATGTGGATCTACCATACCTTAGGTGGCAAAGCAATTTGGAATGGCTGTAGCGTGATTGGGGTGGTGTATTTATGTGTGATGCTGGGGGTGTGGAGGCGGAAAAAATACATGCCTCAAAAAAAATAATAGAAATACGCAGCGGTAGAGTTGCTATTTTGGATGAGCTTGATTATAAGTAGCGTGTAGGTTTTCAAGAGGAGTGTTTTAGTGAGTATGTTAGTACTGTTTGAGAATTTGGCCTGTAAGCCGCGACGCTCGTTGCAATTGACTGATCTAGCCTCCGCGGATTTCATTTCAATGCGGCAAAAGGTATTGCTTAATATTGATCAGAATTGTATGCTAAAAAAGACTCGTTCAGATGTGACCCATGTTACGTTCTGATGAGAGCTGAGGCTCGGTTTTAGTTGGTGTTTTTGATGCGCTGCCTAGCTTGAATACGCACACAGCCTCGCGCGAATGCTGCGTCAGCTGCGAATTTAGCCTCAGGGAAATGTGTGAGCCCAGGGCTTAGAAACGCGAATCTGGGATCTTCCAGCCCGATGATGCTTGAATGCTTCAGTGCATTCTGGTTATCTCGTTCACTGTGATAATAAGAAAAAAGTGTTTTGCGGGCTGCGGTGTGTAAAACAAAATCTGACCCCAGTGTGTCTGAATCCTGAAGCTCTTCAGTCAGTACTGATTCAATATCTTGAAGTTCATGCATATCCATCATCATGCTAGCCAAGCGCCTGGAGGTTGGTGAGAAAATATGAGTAGAAGGTTGATTTAAAGAATAATACACAGGCCCGCTGGTTTCTATCTGAAATATGCTAGGCTGCATAATGGTTGAGTGATATCGTTTAAGACGATACGCTTGCAGGTAAGCTTGTTGCAGTACGTCTAAAGGCAGCATTAAATTATCTGTTGCAGGTGCATGAGCAAGAGCGCCACCGAGTGCGATCATGTACAAGTGTTGGGCTGTCCCAGCTAAATGTGGGTTGGGCTTTAGCTTTCGATCATGTTGAACGACTGAAAATGCGAGATTGTATTGATCCTTCACGAGACTTGGGCGTATCAGTTGCCACGCTAATTTATGAAGATAAAGATTAAGTGGCATCCAGGCTGGATCGAAGTGTAGTTTTTCAATCCAAGGTTTAGAAAAGAAAAGCTGACAGGCACGCCACTCACACTGTGCAGCTTTGCTGCTAGCGATTTCTCGAAAAACTTCCCAGTGATCATAACCCTGTTTAGGCGCTGGAACTCTGATGTTATAAAATCTTTTTAGATCGGCATGTTGCTCTACACAGCCGATATTAGGAAGCATAAATGTAGATCTTACCCCTGCCGTGCGAGCGTGGGTCTTGTTCGATAACCATGTGCTTTTACGTTCAACATTGTTAAGGTTTGTAATTAAGCAGGTAAAATCGCCTGGCCGATAAATTACCTTCGGAATGGTCAGGTCCTCGATCGTAGAGTCAACAAACATTTCAAAAACTTTTTCCAATACAAGACCTAATGGGGCATCATGCATCCCATATCCGAGATCTTGAATAATGTTTTTAGGGATATCTGGATTATTTAAAAGAAAGTGTCCTCCTGTTATTTTTGGAAGGAGAATAGTTTCTGCGTTTCCCTCAAGAAACCCATAAGGATAGTATACCAAATACAGGGGGAATTCTTTGCCTGGAGACAGTGCATCAACCAGCGTTGCAAAATCTGGATTCACCTTTTTAACGCGAGTACGCACAGACTTCCAATCGGTCTTGACAATCCCTTTGCCTTCATCAACCTTAGTGAGCACTTGCTTCCCCTTGTTTTGAATTGCCTTCGACTTCTTTATGATAAATAAGTTCTTTTAAAAATGCAAGTGAATTTATATTAGGAAAAAGAAAGGTAAAATCATTCGATGTTTTACTTTAAACTTTTAGCGATACTATGATTTTTGAAAGCATGCGTTAATACTCACATGCAGGATGCATAACTGTAAATGGAATTTGAAGGATATGTTAAGTGGAACAGGAGTAAACACCATGAACGACATAGAGCTGAGACCCAGTGAGATTTTGAAAGACCTACATATTGTCGAATTCCTTCACCGCGAAGCCAAATTTTATTTGGCTCATGCTCAAGACGAGAAGATGAGTATGAAGGCCCCGCAGCCCTACCACCGATTTGAGGGGTCTCAGGGATATCCAAAACACGGACGAGGAGTGTAATCATGTCGGCATTGCCAGAGACCCATCCTATCATCAAAGCCTTGCGAGGCTTGTGTATACAGGATCTTCCCCGATATGAGGCGATCATTGCTTTGATGAGAAGCAGTTTATTTACCATGAAAAAGCATGATCTTGCAGAGATTAACCGAGATTCGTTAGACCAGTTTCTTGTGGAACTGGCTGAGGAAAATGAGATTTGTTTTGATCGGGAGGACACGTTTGAGATTCTCGCTGAAAACACACGAGACCTTGGGTTGCTGAAGGCTCTCTTTGCGCCGCCTCCTATTGATATCAAAAGGAAAAGTAGATGATGCGTCGTTGTATCGCGCGGGTTTTAGAGGACAGCATCGTTGCCAATGGTCGTTTGAGTGAGCTGCAGATAGATTTTGCATACGATGTGATAGAAACCTTAATGCCAACGCACCCCTTGGGTGAGCGCGCAGAGGCCTCTGCAAATCTGGTTCAGGCGCTCGTAGACCCTGGATTGTTTTCAGATGTCACACGTTATTTCGAACGACTGGATCTGATCGTAGGGGCCATCAAGGAGCGGGGTTTTCGTTTTTTAGAGGTGCACTTTCGAGAGGGGTGAGCTTCAGCACATCATGAAACTCTGCAGGGGCAGCAGAGCTTCACACAGGCGTGCCACTGGCCTGATAAAACGGTGGTTTTTACATCTAAATCTAGATACACCAAAGAAGACTAAACCCACCCCAACAGTGTTGCAGGAAACAGCCCCAAGACCAGCATCAGCAAGCCATTGAGGCAGAGCACGATTTGCCCCAGCGACAGCGGGCCCATCTCGACAGGTTGAGCATCTTCTCTTACAGGATCGAAATACATAAATTTGATCACGCGAATGTAGTAATACGCCCCAATGACGGACATCAACAAGGCAAAAATAGCAAGCCCTAGGTGCCCTAAGCTGATCAGCAACATCAGGACTTGTAGTTTCGCTACAAAGCCAATAAATGGGGGGATCCCTGCCATGGATAACAAGATCAAAAGAAACATCAGTGCCACCCAGCCATTGCGTTTGGCTAAGCCCTGCAGGTCTTGCAGCTCTACCCTTTCGCCGCGATGACCTTCGTTTTGGTTCATGAGGGTTAGCAGACCAAAAGCGCCTACGGACATCAGGGCATAGATGACCATGTAAAACAGCGCAACTTGCTCTCCCACAACGCCTACAGACAAGGCAAGCCCTACAAAGCCAATATGCGCAATGGTCGAATAAGCCAGCAGGCGTTTAAGGTTGGTTTGGACCACAGCGAGAATATTTCCGAGTAATAAAGACAGCACCGCGATGCCAGCAATGATTTCCAGGATCAGATGGCTGGAGAGTGCAGGTGTTAGGTTTTGGATAATCAAATGAATCAGCATGCCTAGGACAGCAACTTTGGGCACCGTGGAGAGGAAGGTCGTGACAGGCAAGGGTGCGCCTTCATACACATCAGGCGTCCACATATGAAAAGGTGCAGCACCCAGCTTGAAAACCATGGCGATCAACATCAACACCAGGCCCATCACCAGGGGCAGGGCACTGGGTAAGGTGAAGGTAGGCAGATGATACAGTGCGGACATCAAAGCGGGCAAAGTCAACGCATGGGTGGTGGCATAAACCAGAGACATTCCAAACAGCAAAAATCCAGAAGCGACAGCGCCCATGACGAAGTATTTCATGGCTGCTTCTGGCCCCAGCGTGCCATCCCGTAGCGTTGCAATCAGAGCGTAGAGGGGCAGTGAGAGCAGCTCTAGACCCAAATAAATCGTGAGCAAGTTATTGCTCATCACCAACACCAAGGCGCCCAGGAGCGAGGTCAACATCAAGGCATAAAACTCTCCATGGAAAAAGCGATGCGCTTTAAGATATCCTCGGCCATACACAATCGCCGCGAAGGTCAGTGCCCACAAGGTGATGAGCATCACCGCCGTGACATGATCTCCAAGCACCCAAGGCCCTTCAAACGCTTGGGCTGCACCCAGTAAGGGCCAGGTAAAGCCTATCCCTATCACAGTTGTCAAGGCGCTGAGGGTATAGGCCACGCGCCCAGATTTGGATTTCATGAAAACATCGACCAAGAGAATAACCACAATCATGATACTCAAGAAAATCACAGGGCAAAGCCAATGGACTTGTCCTGCTATGTGGGGTGCGAAGTCTGTTGCCATCATCTCTGGATACCTTTATTTCTCAGGGGAAACTACCTGTGGGCATGATAACGGATCCATGGGTATTTGAATAGATCTTCATTGGATTCTTATTGGATTCTCATTGGATCAGCCCCACTTTGGATGTGCCTCACCCCTATGTCGTTTCCAGAAACCAGAAGCAATGATAATATGCCAATCCAGTATTGGAGGGATCTTTATGAAAAAAACCGTTTTTGAACAACGCGATATCCGCACCTACCTTGTGCTCGTAAGCTTAGTAATGTGTGGGTTAGCGGCTTCCATTGTTACGGCGCCTAAGATTGTTCACATCGGCGTTAACTTCCCGTTTTCCAACCTGATTTTCTCGATCTTTACCTACCCTATTATCGATTGCATCTGCGAGCTCTGGGGCAAAAAAGTTGCGCGACAAACGCTGTGGTTGGCCCTCTTGTGCCAGGTATTGATTATGGCGCTGATCCAGCTATCCATTGTGACGCCACCGGCTGCGTTTTGGACTTTGCAGACGCAATACCATACGGTGCTTGCCACCGGTTTAGAAGTGGTTGTGGCCAGTCTTCTCGCGTTCAGCGCTTCGCAAGTCTTAGATATTACGGTGTATCAACGCATCAAAGAGTTGTCACGGGGTCGCTGGCTGTGGTTGCGCAGTAATGTGTCGATTTACCTCGGTCAGGCCCTGGACTCCCTGATTTTTGTTTCAATTGTATTTGCCGGAAGCCCCCACAAATGGGCCATCATCGGCAGCTCCATCTTGGTCAAAGTGATCTTATCGTTTGCGATGACGCCAGTGATTTACCTGATTGTAATCGGCGCGAACCGTTATTTACAATCAGAAACATTGGCGTTTAAACAGTAACTCAACGGCCTGTTGCTCCTCAGCGGAAGCCTCCTTTTGGCAACATTTTTAGACATGTTTCTGGAGAATTCACGGTACTCCTGTGGATTTTCCGGAAAATCCGTGGTACTATCATGGAAATTCTATAACAGACAGGATTCATGAAATGCACTACCAGCGATTTTTGAACTTACCTCGATACTTAAAGCAAAAGTCGTATTTTCTTTTTGGTCCTCGGGCCACAGGGAAATCTTCCCTGATTCAACATCAGCTTCCAAAAGATACCCCTGTTTTTAACTTGCTGCGTACGGAGTTATTTTTAGAATTAAGTCAGTCACCTCAAAGACTTGAGCCTATGATCATGGCTTTTCCAAAGCATGATTGGGTGGTGATCGATGAGGTTCAACGAGTGCCTTTGTTATTGAATGAGGTACATCGTTTGATTGAAGAGCTCCATATTCACTTTCTTCTCACAGGCAGCAGTGCCAGAAAGCTGCGGCAAAAATCTGTTAACTTATTGGCAGGGCGAGCTCGAGAGCTGAATTTATTTCCCCTGACGACAGCAGAAATCCCTGAAATGGATTTACATCGATATCTACAATTTGGTGGGTTACCCTCCATTTATCTAAGCGATGATCCTA
>JAHFRR010000169.1 GCA_023266165.1 Thiotrichales bacterium | reverse complement strand
ATCCGTTGGTTTTCCTGAGCTTTCATGAAAGCCTAATTAATCCTGGATCCTGACGCCTGCTGCGCAGTGTCAGGACGACGAACGGTGGTAATGTGCGCAAAGATGTGTGCATGCCGTAGCCTTGAGGGAGAGGTCGAGAAACCGTGGGTTTCGAGGGTGAGGGGTAGTGAGGCTTGTGGGTTTTACCCCTCACCCGCCGCATTCCATGCGTCGGCCTCTCCCTCAAGGGGAGAGGCGACTGCAAGCCTTGTAAATTATGCTTGAAGGTTGAGAGGCATTAAGGTTTTACCTTATTGCGATAAGTTAGCTTTAGAAGGGGGCAGAAAGCAAACTGCAATCTTATTTTGTAAGGCGCTTGGCTTGTTCTGCTATCGATTTTCTTAAGCTTTCTAAATTGAGCTTGAGCTCTTTGAGGATAGGGAGGCATCCTTGATTTACAGCTTCAAGTTTTTGATTGAAATCTTTTTTTAGATCCTGGGTGAGGGCGCTAGAGTACCCAATGTAACCTTTCGCATTGCGATAGCGCTCTGCTACGTCACTTTTTCTTTGATTCAGGAGGTCAGATATTTCTTGAATTTTTGAAAAGTAGTCATTTCTGGTTTTTAAAACTGCTGCTATTTTGGACTCAGATGGCGAGGTGAAGATATCGCAATATAATTTTAAATCGTCAAAAAATTCTTGCGTTCTCTATAAGTGGTAAGGCGATAGGCAAGAAAAATCACAATAATAGGCATAATTATGGATATAAAAATTTGCCACAAAATATGTCGGTGCGCATAGATGTATTGGATCATATATTAGCTATTTTCCTCTCTCTTCCTGTATCCTACGTTGGCATCGAATACAAAGGGCGAGACGCAGATTTCATGCGGCAAACTGTTGTTTTTAAAGCGTACCATTTCAAAGTGCAGTTCTGCCTTTTAATTTTTACTCCCCCAACGTCATCAAAGACGCATTGCCGCCTGACGCTGTGGTGTCTGTGCTGAGGGTGCGTTCGGTGACCAGGCGTAAGAGGTAGTGCGGGCCACCGGCTTTAGGGCCTGTGCCAGATAAGCCTTCGCCGCCGAAAGGTTGAACGCCGACGATCGCGCCGACCGTGTTGCGATTGATATAGATGTTTCCGGCTTTAATTCTTGAGACGATATGGTCAATGGTGGACTGAATACGGCTGTGAATCCCAAATGTCAGGCCATAGCCAGTACCGTTGATCTCATCGATGACGTGATCGAGATTTTTTGCTTTGAATCGAATGACATGTAAGATAGGCCCGAAGTGCTCTTGCTTTAAGCGCGTGATACTGTCAATCTCAAAGGCAGTAGGAGGAACAAACTCGCCGGTTTGAGGGGCATTGGCTTGCGCGATGCAGGTGCCGAAGGTTTCCAGCTCTTCGATATGGGCCATCAAATTGGCCTTGGCGCGGTAGTCAATCACAGGGCCGACATCTGTTGCAACCTGCCAAGGGTCACCGACTTTCAGGGTTTTCATACTCCCCTTGAGCATCGCTATGACAGTATCTGCGATCTCTTCTTGCAAATATAAGACCCGCAGCGCCGAGCAGCGTTGCCCTGCGCTGTCAAAGCTCGAGGTGATGACATCTTGTGTGACTTGCTCAGGGAGAGCAGAGGAATCCACGATCATGGCATTCTGGCCTCCTGTTTCTGCAATCAGGGGCACAATGGGGCCAGACTTCTCAGCCAGCGTGGTTTGGAGGGTTTTGGCAACTTGTGTTGAGCCTGTGAAAATCACCCCTGCGACGTTGGGATGAGCGATCAGGCTCATGCCGATCACTCGGCCACTGCCAGTGACCAGCTGTAAAACATCTTGTGGAATGCCGGCCTCATGGAGGATCTGCACGGCGCGATAAGCAATATAAGGAGTCTGCTCGGCAGGTTTTGCCAAAACAGCATTTCCAGCGGCCAATGCCGCAGTGACCTGACCGAGGAAAATAGCCAGGGGGAAGTTCCAAGGACTGATGCATACGATGGGGCCACGGCCTTCCATGATCAGCTGGTTTTTTTCACCCGTGGGGCCTGGAAGGGCAATGGGGGTACCAAAAAGCTTTTCAGCTTGTTCGGCGTAATATCGGCAGAAATCCACGGCTTCACGCACTTCTGCAATGGCATTACTCAGGGTTTTCCCGGCTTCTAAGATGGCAATCTGAATCAACTCTTCAAAATGATTTTCCAGGCCTGCAGCAGCTTGTCTTAAAAGGGCAGCGCGATGTGAGGCGGGCTGCTTTCTCCAAGCATCAAACCCTTGCTGGGCAAGGTGAAAAACTTGGTTGATGACATCAGGCTCATTGCGGGTCTGATAGGCTTTCCCCAAGAGCATTCCGTTGGCAGGATTTTTAATGTCGATGGTATCGCCCAGTACATGAGGGTCTTGGGTGAAGGCCCCCAAAGGCTTGACTTGCCAGTTTTGCGTGGGAAATTGGCTGAGCTTTTCTGCAAGCTGATCTAGAATCTGGCTGTTGCTGATGTTGAAAGTCTTGGCATTCATGCGGGTTGCTCCGTAAATAAAAGGGGGAAGAGGAATTTGGGGATGAGGCTGAGCGTTCATCGCGAGGGCTTTGGAAAGGGGCGATGCCAGCAGCGCTTCAATGGAAAAATCAGGATCTGTCAATTGATTGACAAAAGACGAGTTCGCGCCATTCTCCAATAATCTCCTGACAAGATACGCCAGCAAATGCTTGTGAGAGCCCACGGGGGCGTACACGCGACAGCTTTGGATAAACCCAGGCTGTCCAATCAGTTGCTGATATGAAACATCTCCCATACCGTGCAAACACTGGAATTCAAAGTCTGGATGTGTGGTTTTGCTGAGTTCTAAAATGGCGGACAGCGTCCAGGCGTTGTGTGTGGCAAATTGAGGATAAAAGGCTGTTGGATCAGACAAAAGTTTTTGAGCACAGGTGAGGTAGGAGACGTCGG
>JAHFRR010000045.1 GCA_023266165.1 Thiotrichales bacterium | reverse complement strand
TTTGACGGATGCCAAGCTCCCAATCTTAAACGCCACCCTTGAGGGCAATCTCTATCTTCGTTTCACGGGAGACCCGAGTTTCACCCTTAAAAACTTCACTCAATTGCTCAACGTCCTTGTAAAATCAGGCGTGCAACGCATCCAAGGCAATATTGTTTTGGACACGTCGGCGTTTTCAGGGTCTGTCTATCCCGCTGGCTGGAGAAGTGATGATAAATATTTTTGCTATGGCGCACCGGCCACTCCCATTATTTTAAACCAAAACTGTCTCTACTTTACTTTAGACTTACAAGGCAAAACCCGTGTGGTAAAGACGCCAGATGCGGTTGCGAGATATTTTACCATCCGAAACAATCTCACTTTTGTCAATTCTGAAAACCCCCAAAACTGCCGCTTCAGCACGAAGTTCCTACCCAACCACGTGATTGAGCTCAACGGCTGCCTCCCCAACCATCAATCTTGGCCTCTGAACCTCGCCGTTCAAGACCCTAATGAGCTGGCTATCTCTTTTATACAAGCCTATCTGGCCAACGCCCATATCGCGCTGACCGGAAAGATTTTGATCGGCCAAACTCCGCGTAATGCTAAGCTGATCGACACCCATCTCTCTGCGCCCCTCTATCAACTTTTGCATGTCATGCTGGCCAACTCCAATAATATTTACGCCGAATCTCTGTCTAAAACCATCGGACGAGTCTATCTCAAAAAAGGCAGCCCAAATGCAGGCGGACGGGCGACGATTGAGATCGTCAAAAAAATCACGCATATGCCCTTTACGCGTTTACGGATGGTGGATGGCTCAGGCTGCTCTTATGATAACTTCACCACCCCTGAGGAAGTTGGCCAGCTTCTATTGTTCATTCGCAATAATCCCATGCTGAAGCGCTATTTGATCCCAGGGCTCGCCGTCAATGGCCAAACAGGCACCCTCGCCTATCGCCTTGGCACACGAGGCTTCATCGGCCATATCCGTGGCAAAACCGGCACGCTCTCAACCGTCTCCGCCGTTTCAGGGTATATGCTCACCCTCAAGGGCCATCAGCTGATCTTCTCGATGCTCAACAACCAAGTAAACTATCGCTTTGTTGCAGCCCACCAACTGCAAAACAACCTGATGACCTGGTTGCTTCAAAATGGCTGAGGATCTCCTCCCCCTGAAAGCCTCCGGCGAGCTTTACCTAGAAGGCCAGTGGCGCATGGGGTCTGGTGCCATGATGACCTCCCTCGATCCGGTCTATCAAACCAAGCTCTGGACGGGTAAAAGCGCAAACGATCAAGACCTAGAACAGGCCATGGTCTGTGCCCATCAAGCTCAGCCGCTGTGGGCTGCTACCCCGCTCAATGCCCGCATGGAGATTCTAACGCGCTATCAATCCCTCTTAAAAGCCCATTTACCCACGCTCATACACGCGCTCTCTGAAGAAACGGGTAAACCCCTCTGGGAAGCCCAGACAGAAGTCCAAGGCGCGATCCAAAAGCTCGAGCCCTCTCTAGATGCCTATCACACCCGAACGGGCTCCAAAAGCATCGCAACGAGCTTTGGCAAGGCACATCTGGATCATCGGCCTATTGGGGTGCTGGGTTTATTGGGGCCGTTTAACTTCCCCTTGCACATTCCCAATGCTCAGATGATCCCCGCGCTGATTGCGGGCAACGCCGTCCTCTTCAAGCCCAGCGAGCATACACCACGCATGGGCGAGCTCTTGGTGCGCTTGATGCTAGATGCCGGTCTCCCTCCAGGCGTGTTGAGCCTGATCCAGGGCAACGGGTCAATAGGTGCTGCTCTGGCTCAGCACCCTGGGCTCAACGGCCTATTTTTCACAGGCAGTTATCAGACAGGCATCAGCCTACATCAAGCCTTTGCAGGGCACCCTGAAAAACTACTGGTCTTGGAGATGGGCGGCAATAACCCAATCATTGCCTGGGATACAGATCAGGCTCAAGCGGCTGCCTATCATATTGTCCAATCCGCGTTTTTAAGCGCTGGCCAGCGGTGCATCTGTGCGCGACGCTTGATTCTCCCAAGTAATACCCAAGGCGATCAGATTCTCAATGCCGTACTGCATCAGGCATCGGGTCTGCGTATCGCCGCCTACGATGCCAAGCCTCAGCCATTTATGGGTTCGTTGATTTCGCACGAAGCGTCCAAGACTTTACTACACCGCCAAAGCCAATTGCAGCAAGCAGGCGGCAAATCTTTACTCACCCTCAAGCCCTTGCAATCCAATACAGGCCTGGTTACCCCTGGAATCATAGAGGTGACCGCCATCCCGCATCGCGAAGATCTGGAGATCTTTGGGCCTCTGTTGCAAATTATTCGAGTCAAAACCTTTGAAGCTGCTATCCTTGAAGCCAACGCAACCCGCTACGGCTTAGCTGCGTCAATCTTTACCGATACCCGCGAAAAATTTCTAACCTTTGATCGCGCAAGCCGCGCAGGGGTGGTCAACTGGAATCGCCCGACCACAGGGGCTATCCCGCAATTCCCCTTTGGCGGCGTGGGTAAAAGCGGGAACTTTCGACCCAGCGGATACTACAGCGCAGATGCCTGCGCGTATCCGGTGAGTCATATGGAAGCGGAGGCTATCGCTTTACCTACAGAGTTGGCGCCTGGTGTTGTGCTGTAGCCGCCATAGCTTGCTCTGTGTCTCGTACGGATATGACATTGCGTGCCGCCTCTCTTTCTCTATCTTGCTCTCTGCAACGACAACATGCCATCAATACCACCCCTGTTATAACAGCAGCAAGCGCTGCAAGCAGAATACTCGCATTCACAATAATCGTCTCATTCGAGACCACAAAATTCTGAACCGCAATCCCTGCGTGTACCACCGCAGGCAATATCTCAGGGTCAACAGTGACTGCAATGGCAACAGCCGCTGCTGTCACAACGAGAGCTGCAAGCGCTACACCCACAACCACACCCACTTTCTTTGCCGTTGAAAGCCCCGACCACCAGCTGGTTTGGTCTTGAGGGGCGGGGGAGGAGGAGGGTTGCCGGTCTACTAGAACATAGGTTTGTGAAAGATTGGATGTGTTTACCCCTAGAGTTGCGTCGAGTTTTGTCTCGATGACGGGACAATGCATAGGAGTAAGCGGAATTGTCTGCAAATCCTTTTCATCTCCATCAAAGCTAGATCTTGGAGTTATCACAGAAACACTGGCTTGCATAGAAATGACAGGGGTGTCCAGATCTTTATGATCGAGAGATGTCTCGACATCAGGAGATCCATTTTGACCTGACAACACCTCTGATTTTATCAAAAGCTTTGGAGATTCTGAATCCTGCGGACGTGCTGGTGGCGTTTTGCTGCGCGCGTCTGTAGCCTCATACTCCACTTCTTCAGCTTTTTTATCTACAGCGTTTGATGCGAGTGTTGAATCTTGATTTTCACCTCTCCCCTCGCGGGAGAGGTCGAGAACCCCTGGGGTTCGAGGGAGAGGGGCGCCAGGCGGCTCTGTCTTCTCTGGAGTCGTGCAGACTATGACAGGCACCCTCTCTTCGCTGATATTCTGATTTTTAAAAGAAAGCGGCGTGCCTGGCAGCAACTTCTCAGCATTTACACCGTAAAACCTGTCGTTACCATTTGCTGCACATAAGTCAGCAATCACTTTTCTAGGGGAGGCGCCAAACTCTTCGTCTACAGTCGTCTTTACTAACTGCCAACCATTGCTCCCTGTGACATATCCCTCAGAAGAAACATGGACCCCCGCTAGAAGCAACTCCACAAGATCCTGATCAGGACTTCCTACTGTATTTTTAATTTCTTCAATCACAACCGTCGAAACATCAGCTGGACTAGGCTTTAGCGGCCCATGAAAAACCCCCGCATTCAAAGACACGAGAGCAGCTGCATTCGATGTCAGAGAAGCATAATACAACCGCATCAGATCATCGCTCAAGTGCGAGAAAACTGGATCCCTACCTGCGCGGGGATGACGAGCCAAAGCTATTGGCTGCTCTTTTCCCTGCGTAATGGCTGCCAGCGGACGTCGCGCTGGCATAACACGCCGACCACCCACCGCAAGAACCCTATGTGCATGCACCTTCCGCTCAATTTGGCCCACTGTCCATGCCAGTAAAGATTCACCCTGAAGATCATCAGGAAACTGGCCCAGTTGCTTCAACTGCTCCCTACATAACGGCTCCTCGCCACGGCTTACAACCCAATACTCAAAAAACCCTTTTAAAAAGTTCTGCTGATCACCCTGAGTCCATTGACGCTCAGACAGCCTCCCTTGCACTATAGCGCTAGATGTCAAACAGATTTTCAAAAGCTCTCGTGTATCGTTTCTAATATTGGCTTCACTCAAAACGGGATCAGCTCCTGCATACTCACATGCTGCCAAAAGCCTGGCTTGCAAAGACTGTTCGTCAGTAGGCGGGATAGCAAAACGCTGTATGCTCATATCTAGGTATATTGGATCACGTGGATCTTTTGCTAAAAAATATTGCCGTAGCAGCTCTTTGTAAATATCATACTCTGAAGTTTTTGGAGCAACACCTGTCAGGCCATCAACCTCAGCTTTATTTTCTGCTACATTAACTGGAGACGAGCGTACATGCAGCGCTGTATCGATCTCACTGCCATCTCCATCCTCTTCGAAAATAGCATTCAACTCTTCACGCGATATGTTTTTTACTTGAGGCACATACTTTGATGGTTTTTGCCCCCATCTTGGAGTTTCCAAACTCTCAAAAGTAGCATTCAAGTTTTTTTGCGCTGCCTCTGCTTCTTTGCGTGTAAAGACCCGTATAGGCGACGTATTGGGCGCGTCTGGAGAAAGCGCCTGCAACTTTTTTAAAGCTTCAGCATTGGCTTGAGCAAGCTCACGTTTTTCAACAGCTGTAGCCGCAATCTTAGCTGCAGCAGCAGCGTCAGCATCAGCTTGCGCTTTGGCTTCATGAGCCGCTTGGACTCTCGCTGCAGCTTCTTTTTTCTTTTTGACTTCGGCAAGCTTGCGAGCGTTCTCTCTGGCTGAAGTATCTGTTGAAGCAGATCTGGTCAGTTTTACAGGATGATCTGAAAGCATCTCTGGTTTTTGTGCATTCTTTTCAACAGGAAGCTGCTTCAGCGGAGGTCGCTTTGGAAGAGGTTTGTTTGCAGAGCCCACTGATACATGAGTATCACCTTTATTACGATAACTAAAACTCACACTAACCTCACATTTTCACTCTGACAACACAGTGAGGTCACTATAATCCAAATAGAAAAAGAGCGCTACCCCTTTTTTCAGAGATATTGCAAAATCTCATGGGCGCTGAGCGCTAACCCCTGAAAACTCTGGTGTGAAAGCTTTTGAATGCGTGTGCATCCATGATCTTTTAGGAACGTTTGAAGGGCAGAATGCGAAGAAGGTGGAATTAACCATAACGAAGATTCCATCTGTTTCCAAATATTACATCCCTCAGGATTTGACTGGCATAGGGAATAAAGACCTTGTAACGCGAGCGCGCTGGTCAGCAAGATCGCATCAAACGAGGTATTCGTCACAGCGAAAGGCATTTCTTGCGGCCACACTTGACGATAGCAGAGGCACTCCCACACACGCGCACCACGTGCTCGGAGGGTTTTCGACAAAACATCACGCCCTCGCTCCCCCCGCATAATCACAAAAAAGCACCCTGAAACCGACTGCAACTCCGCCAGCTCCAGTAAAGCTTCCGCACCCACCGCTTGAGGGGGCACACTCACCTCGCTGACACCCATGGACTCCAAGCGCTCAGCGGTTGCACGCCCAACGGCATAAACACGATTTTTTCGCGCGCACACGCTCGAGAGCAACGCCTCTGGACAATGCTGGATGGCTGAGCGGCTTACAAAAATATAATGAATTTTCAAATCAGTTGGTTGCGTTTGCAGGATCAGCGCTGAAAGATCAGGGGGCTCAAGCGGGGAAATCTCCAGCAACGGCCATTGTATAACATCAAGCCCCGCGGCTCTAAGATCCTGCGCCAGCAAGTCATCCAGCCCTTGTGGTCGGGTGAGTAGAATCGTGCGAGGGTTGATAATGGGCCCCTTATTTCACAGCGAGCTTCATCTGCTTACCACAAAACACAATCGCCAACGTCTGGATTTTGGAGATCCCAAGCGCTTCTAGCTCGACCCGATATTTTTGATCTTCAATTTGTTGAAACGCAATCTCAATGCCTTGATCTAAACCTTCTGGCTTTCGAACTACTTTGAACTCAATCATCGTGCCCAAAGGGTATTGGGTTTGATCTTTCGGGATAATTAAAACATCATAGCGCCCATAACCTGATTCTTTATTGGATTTGACCCAATGGGTGTTTTGAAGGCTCACCAGTAACCCTAATACAAATCCATGATAAAACCGCTCAGGCTCTTTCTCAGTGACATCGTAATATGAGAACGTTGCAAGCAAATAATCTTGTAAGAGCTCTTCAAATAACACGATATCCCCTGTCACCAGGCTCGTCAACAAGGCAGAATACTGATCCATCGAATAGGTTTTTGTATTGAAAAAAGCGCTAAACAACCCCTCAAACAACTCCTGAATCTCTCGATTGGGAATGCAAATCTGGCAGCGATAGCGTGTACCAATGCGCTCTTTGCTCATGATTTTCAAATACCCTGAAAACACCAGCAAGCTAAAAGCCATATTCGCCTGATTGCGCAGCTCTGGAAGCGTCACAAACTCGTCAATAAGTTGGCTGATACTTTCGCCTCGCATCAACGCTTCAAATTCAGATTTTAACGAGCCTGCACCTTCCGCCAAAATATCCTTCACTAAATCATTACTGGATGTATTCACCCAATAGACATTAGGCTCACCGCCCTTGCTGAAATAATTGATGAGTGACCAGGGGTTGTAGATCTCACAGGTGCCAAACTTGAAACCATTGTACCAATCTCGGATCATCTGTCTGTTATCAGGTTGACCCGTCTTTTCAAGCAAAACATCTACTTCTTCTTGCGTAAATCCAAAATACTGTGCGTATTTATCTGAGAGCAAGCTATACACATCAATGTTATTTAAGCCTGAAAACATGCCCTCTTTAGAAACTCTCAAAATCCCTGTGATCACGCCCTTAAATAAATGAGAATTATCTTTGAAGGCTGATCCCATAAAGCTTCGCATAAAGCCAATCAACTGTTCATAATAACCCTCAGTATACGCGGCATGGACGGGGGAGTCATACTCATCCATTAAAATCACAGTTTTAGTTTGATGATAAGCATGAAGCCAATCACTTAAATCATATAAGCTGGTTTCAAGTTGCTCTTTCGTCGCGCGAACGCCTTTCACCGCTGCAAAGTATTCTCTTGCATCCACATCCAAAATTGTGCTTTCCAAAAGATAGGCGTGTTCTGTATAAACCTTTGCAATCACCATGCCGATCTTTGTGATCGCACTTTCATAGGTATCTGCTTTAACGTCTTTGAGGGTTAGATGGATCACAGGATATCGATTGACATGCGCAAACTCAGGCAGCTTTTCGATCATCAGGTTTTTAAACAAATGCTTCGAGTCTCTGCGAAGATCAAAAAAGTATTTGAGCATCGAGAGATTCAACGTCTTCCCAAATCGACGAGGGCGTGGAAACAAGAGTACTTCTTTTTTATCTTGTAAAATCTCTGCAATCCATTGAGTTTTATCAACATATTCAGCATCGCTCAAACGAATTTTTTCAAAATCGCTAGTACCAATGGGGAAATTTAAAAGCTTCATGCTATCACCTCACCACAACCTTCATCTGCTTACCGCAAAACACAATCGCCAGGGTTTGGATCTTCGAGACCCCTAACGATTCCAGCTCAATCCGGTATTGCTGGTCTTCAATTTGCTTGAAAGCCTTCACAATCCCTTGCGCTATTTCAGACTTTTTATCGACAACTTTAAACTCTATGATCGTTCCAAGCTTGGAGTGATCTTTTGGGATAATTAAGACATCATAGCGCCCATAGCCCGATTCTTTATTGGATTTGACGATATGAGTTTCTTGGAGACTGACCAAAAGTCCCAGTACAAATCCATGATAGAACCTTTCAGGCTCTTTTTGCGTAGCATCAAAATACGAGAAGCATGCCAGCAGATAGTGAGAAAGCAATTTTTGAAAGACTTCAATATCCCCCGTCACTAGGCTCGTCAACAAGGCAGAGTACTGATCTATCGAATAGGTTTTAGTGTTAAAAAAAGATTTCAGCAGCTTCTTGAACAACGCTTTGATTTCAAGATTCGGGATTTGCAGTGTGCAACGATAAGCGCCATCGACAATTTCTTTCTGCGTGACTTTCAAGTACCCTGAGAATAAAAGAAGACTGAAAGCAACGTCTTCATTGGCAAAAAGCTCTGGCAGCGTAATAAATTCATCAATATTTCGAACGATCTCGCCCCCTGAAACCAAGGTCTCAAAGTCAGCTTTAAGGCCAGAGCTGCTCTTTGCCAAAATTTGTTTGACAAGATCATTATCGGACGTATTGACCCAGTAAGCTTTGAATTCCAGATGGTCATCGAAAAAACTGATGATCGACCAGGGATTGTAGATGTCCAGCGCGCCAAACTGCAAACCATTATACCAACGCCTGATATCCTCTCTCAAATCTTGACGCCCTACTCGCGCCAGCAGGCCGTCAACCTCCTCTTGGGTGAATCCATAATATCGCGCATAGTCATTGGATAAAATCCCATGCACCCGAATATTGTTAAGCCCTGAAAACATGCCTTCTTTCGAGACCCTCAAAATCCCTGTGATCACACCCTTAAATAAATGAGAATTGTCTTTGAAGGCAGCGCCCATAAAGCCTCGCATAAAGCCAATCAATTGTTCATAATAACCCTCGGTATACGCGGCATGGATGGGAGAATCATACTCATCCATTAAAATCACAGTTTTAGTTTGATGATGCGCAGAGAGCCAGCGGCTTAAAGCATGCAAGCTGATCTCTAGCTGCCCTTCTGTTGCCCGTACACCCTTCACGGCAGCAAAAAACGCTTTCCCATCGGCATCCAAACAATCACTCTCTAAAAGATACGCATGCTCTGTATAGAGCTCTGCAATCACCATGCCGATCTTTGTGATCGCACTTTCATAGGTATCTGCTTTAACGTCTTTGAGGGTTAGATGGATCACAGGATATCGATTGATATGCGCAAACTCAGGGAGTTGCTCAATCATCAGATTTTGAAACAGGTGTTTTGTGTTTTTGCGAAGATCAAAAAAGTATTTGAGCATCGAGAGATTCAACGTCTTCCCAAATCGACGAGGGCGAGGAAATAACAAAACCTCCCGCTCATCCCTTAAAATCTCTGCAATCAGAGGAGTTTTATCAACATATTCCGCCTGGTGTAGGCGAATTTTCTCAAAATCACTGGTGCCAATGGGGAAGTTTAAAAGCTTCATCTTGTATCTCTTTACGCTCTATTTGAACGCATCATAGCAGATTTCACAAAATTCAGATACAGCCCAGAGCTCGAGCTTATCTCTAAAAATTTTGCTATACCATCCCACTCTTTTCATTATGTT
>JAHFRR010000168.1 GCA_023266165.1 Thiotrichales bacterium | reverse complement strand
ATAACACGATATCAATGCGCTCGCCATTTAAAGCATTGGAAACTGCCTGCACGCGCGCACCGCGCATCCCTACGCAGGCCCCTACAGGATCCATACGACCATCATTGGTTTTCACAGCAATCTTGCCCCGTACCCCTGGATCTCGCGCCACGGCTTTAATCTCAATGACTTCTTCGGCAACTTCAGGCACTTCCTGGCGGAACAGTTCTTTCACCATATTTGGATCTGTGCGGCTCAAAATCAATTGAGCACCACGGACATCACGACGCACTTCTTTCAAAACCGCACGGATACGATCCCCCACGCGAATGGCTTCTCGCGGAATAATTTCTTCTCGCGGGAGAATCCCTTCCGCCCGATCGCCCAAATCCACATTGATGAAGTCTCGCGTCACACGCTTGACCTGCCCCAACACCATGCGCCCAACGCGGGTCAGAAAGCCTTTGACCATCAGCTCACGCTCGGCTTCTCGCACTTTCTGGATAATCACGTTTTTAGCTGCTTGCGCGGCAATGCGTCCAAATTCAATGGACTGAATATTTTCTTCGATCACATCTCCAATATTCAAAGACGGATCCTGCTGGTGTGCAGCTTCCAGCGTTATCTGCGCATCTGGATTTTCAATGTGATCTGCCGCCGTCACCGTCCAGCGACGCACCGTATCGTAGGCACCTGTTTTAGGGTTAATCGTGACTTTGACATCCATTTCGCAGTTATGCAACTTCCGGGTCGCCATCTCCAGGGCTGCTTCCATGGCCTCAAATAGGGTTTCACGACTGAGGTTTTTCTCATTGGAAACCACTTCAATCACGGTTAATAATTCTTTACTCATCATTTGCTCCTTGATTTACATCACACCTAAAAATTAAAAACTGGGTATCACGCGCGCTTTGCCAATAGTCTCAAAAGGCACTGAAAAAATCAAACCTTCATGCTCCACCTCAATGCCTGTCTCAGAGACAGACTTCAAGAGTGCATTGCATTTGCGACGTCCTTCGGTGAGCGTCAAGAACTGCAGCTGCAGCTTTTGGCCGACGTACGCTGAAAATTGGCTGGCATCAAATAGAATCCGATCCATGCCAGGGGACGACACTTCAAGCACATAGGCTTCTGGCACAATATCTTCCACATCCAACAGCGCACTGGCTTGCCGACTGACTTTCTCGCAATCTTCCACACTCACACCCGTTGGACTTTCAATATAAACCCGCAATAATCCAGGCGTTCCCGGAAAATATTCAATTCCCCAAAGCTCCAGTCCAAGCCCTGTGACCAAAGGCCTTAAGCAAGTATAGAGTTGATCAATCGACGACATAGACTCCCTCAAAATAATACGCAATAAAAAAGGGCCACAGGCCCCTCTTTATTTAGGTTTTTATTGGTTGCGGGGGCAGGATTTGAACCTACGACCTTCGGGTTATGAGCCCGACGAGCTACCAGGCTGCTCCACCCCGCGACTGCGAAAGGAATCATACGCCTTTGAGATGCAAGATGCAAGGGGGTATTTTGTATTATTATCCAATCTTCCGATATTTGATGCGATGGGGATTCACAGAGTCCTCCCCCAGTCGTCGCTTTTTATCTTCAATATAATCGGCATAGTTCCCCGAGAACCATTCCACATGGCTTTCTCCCTCAAACGCCAAAATATGGGTCGCAATCCTATCTAAGAACCAGCGATCATGTGAGATCACCATCGCACACCCAGGAAAGCTTAGCAAAGCCTGCTCCAACGCGCGTAGGGTTTCGATATCCAGATCATTGGTGGGCTCATCTAAAAGCAACACATTGCCCCCGCTTTTGAGCAGCTTTGCGAGATGCACCCGATTTCGCTCCCCTCCCGACAGTTGTCCAATTATTTTTTGCTGATCGGCCCCTTTGAAGTTAAAGCGCCCGACATAGGCCCGAGAGGGCGTCGTATATTTGCCGACGGTCATGATATCCAATCCCTCTGAGATTTCTTCCCACACCGTTTTGCTATCATTCAAATGATCCCGACTTTGATCAACAAAGGCCAAGCTCACTGTCGAGCCAAAGACAATCTGGCCGGCATCGGGTTTTTCAGTTCCACAGATCATCTTAAAAAAAGTTGATTTACCCGCACCGTTGGGCCCAATAATCCCGACAATCGCGCCAGGCGGGACTGAGAGCGTTAGATCATTGATGAGCAGCCTATCTCCAAAGCCTTTAGACAAATGCGCCACCTCAATCACTTTATCGCCCAGGCGCTCTCCCACTGGAATATAAATCTCGTTGGTTTCATTGCGTTGTTGAAACTCTTGACTTTCCAACTCTGCCAACCGGCTCAAACGCGCCTTACCCTTGGCGTGCCTGCCTTTGGCTTGTTTGGTAGACCACTCCAACTCTTCTTGAATGGCTTTTTGACGCGCGCTCTCTTGCTTGGCTTCAATGGCTAAGCGCTTTTCTTTTTGAGAGAGCCATGCGGTATAGTTCCCCTCAAAAGGAATCCCCTCCCCTCGATCCAACTCTAAAATCCATCCAGCGACATTATCCAAGAAATACCGATCATGGGTCACTGCCACCACGGTGCCTTTAAAATCATGAAGAAAGTGCTCAAGCCACGCCACGCTTTCTGCATCGAGATGGTTCGTTGGCTCATCCAGCAAAAGCATATCAGGGTTGGACAGCAAGAGCTTACATAGCGCCACACGACGCTTCTCACCGCCTGAAAGCTTGGTGACATCCGAATCCCACGCCGGTAGCCTTAAGGCATCCGCAGCGATATCCAACTGGCGATCCAAATCCCAGCCATTCACGGCATCGATCTTATTTTGGAGCTCGCCTTGCTCAGCCAACAGATGCGCCATCTCATCATCTGACAGAGGCTCGCAAAATTTCATGCTGATTTCATCAAAGCGCGTGAGCAAGTTCTTGGTGTCTTGAACCGCTTCTTCAATATTGCCCTTCACATCTTTAGTCACCGTCAAGT
>JAHFRR010000044.1:2742-9581 GCA_023266165.1 Thiotrichales bacterium | reverse complement strand
TCTTGGCTTAAGCCCTGGTTGCAAGGCAGTATTCTCCAGCTTTGGACTCAAGCTGAACCCTATTTGCAAAACACCTGGCAAACCCAAGTGACGCCCGTCTGTCAGTCGATTCACACCTCGAAGCATTTCATCAAAAATCTCACAGATCTGTATGGCCCTCAGGGGGTGATACGTCATTTCACAAAAATATATCTGGCAGGGTTCTTTAAAGCAGATCCGTCGGGAGCGTTTGTGTTAGCGCCTTTGGCAGGCGTGACACCCCATCATAGTGCTGCTGATGGCCATGGGGTCACGCGTACGGTGTTACTCTCACAGACTTTTTATCCAGACCAAGAGGCGCTGACACCTCTCTTGATTCGCTTGACCCCGCTCTATTTAAGCAAAAACCTTGCTCGTTTTAGAGTAGAGATTTCAGGGGTTTCAATGCCCTATGCCCATGGCCCGCGTGTGGGAAGTGAGATTGCATGGCCGAGCTCAGGGGCAGAGCCTGTCACGCTCTCCTGGACAGATCTGAAGGGGCAAGTCACCCATCAGGTCTATACGGGGTCACTCGGCTTTTTGGATCTGCTGCATGCGAGTACCCTGATGCGTATTTCTCCCCATCGTGTGGTTGTGGAATTTCAATCGGGCACGTATGAGGCGTGGTATCAAATGCGCTTTTTGCATCAAAATGATTTTCAGGCGATAATGGATCTCTCGCCCCTCACTTGCCACTGGCCTCGTGCTTAAGGATCTATGTTTTATGACAGAGCCTACTTTATCTCAAAATATTTTATCTGATGTGTGTTTCTATCGAGGCGAACGTGCCATTTTTGAGGGGCTCACCCTAGAAATCCCGCCGGGTAAAATCACCGCGATCATGGGCCCCAGTGGCACAGGTAAGACCACGCTGCTGCACTTGATGGGCGGGCTTTTGAGGGCTGACTCAGGGTCGATTGTTGTGTTGGGCGAGGAGGTGGGGCAGCTCTCGCGTCGCGCGTTGTTCCAATTGCGAAAGCGCATGGGCATGCTTTTTCAAAGCGGGGCGCTTTTTACAGATCTCAGTGTGTATGACAATGTCGCTTTTCCTTTAAGGGAGCACACCCAGCTCTCGGAAGCTATGATTCAAGATATTGTCTACATGAAGCTGGAGGCTGTGGGTTTGCGGGGCGCGCGCAATATGATGCCCAATGAGTTGTCCGGCGGCATGGCTCGGCGCGTGGCGCTGGCGCGTGCCATTGCCCTAGACCCTGAGCTGATGCTCTATGATGAGCCCTTCACGGGTCAAGATCCGATTTCCATGGGTGTGCTCTTGAAGCTGGTGCGTACGCTCAATGATGCGCTGGGGCTCACCTCTGTGATTGTCTCGCATGATGTGAGTGAGGTTTTGAGTATTGCCGATTACGTGTATATCTTATCAAATGGCCATGTGATTGGCGCGGGAACGCCAGATGAGATCGACAGAGATACATCGGAGCGGGTAGATCAGTTTGTTCATGGTCGTCCGGACGGCCCTGTACCCTTTCACTATCCAGCACAGTCTTTGCAAAAGGATTTTTTAAATGAACCCTAGGAGTGTCAAGTTTTAAAGTTTTTTTCTCGATGCATCCTGTGTTTACAGGCGTCGAGTGCTGCGCGCATGTGTCCAGCGTGCTTCAACGCACTGCCTTGGATAGATCCTAAGATCACTTGTGAGCGCTGCGCTCTAGAAGTTTCAAGCCCAGGGGTGTGTGGGGCTTGTCAAACCAACCCAAAGCCCTATCAATCTTTGAGAGCCTGGTTGCATTACACAGCGCTCAGCGCACATCTGCTTAAGCAATTTAAATATCAGCGCAGCATGCTCCATGGCCGATGGTGGCTGGAGTTTTTGAAAATCCAATACTGGAGCTTACCTCAAGCGTTTCACGCGGCGCACTGGATCACGGTACCGATCCATTATCGACGCTACTGGGTACGAGGGTTCAACCAGACGGATTGGCTGTTGCGCGGGCTGAATCGGGCTTTAAAAAATGATGCACAGCCAGGCATCAATATTTTATATCCATTAGAAAAAATAGCGCACACAGTAAAGCAAAGCACGCGTTCCAAACAAGCACGTCAGTCCAATGTAGGCGTAGACCTCTGGCGCTGGCGTAAGAATATTTCCATCCCTGAGCATATCGTGATTTTTGAAGATGTGGTCACGACCGGCTCAACGCTCAGGGCCGTCACGGAGGTCTGCCTGCAAGCAGGTGTCAAGCGTGTGGATGCCGTTGCGTTGATGAGGGTGGTTTGAGCGTTGTGGGTATTGTTATTTGTATAAACATAGTATACACTGCTTGGGTGAGAGGTTGTGAGGAGGAGGTGTGCTATGCACGTTCATGCTAAAATTCAAAAGTGGGGCAATGGATTGGGCTTGCGTGTTTCGGGTGTGATGCGTGATGTGCCAGGTTTTCACGTGGGTGCTGAGATTGATGTAGATGTGACAGAGCAAGGGCTAACTATTCGTAAAGTAATGCCTCAGCATTTCTCAGCAGTACGATATACAGAAGAGCAATTATTGGCAGATCTAGATCGCGTGACAGCGCATAGTGAGCTGCTTGCTGAGCTTTCGATATCTGAGATAGACCCTCATGGCAGCTAGATCATATGTTCCAGAGCGGAACGATATCGTTTGGCTTGATTTTGAACCTATCAAAGGTAAGGAGATTGGCAAGTACCGCCCCGCTTTGGTGTTGTCTTCTCGTTTATATAATGTAAAAACAGGCTTGCTTATCTGCTGCCCCATCAGTACCAGCATTCGGGGCGTTTTGACGGAAGTGCCGTTAGATAGCTTAAGCAAGCCTTCTGTGGTCGCGGCTGGCATAATTCAAACCCTTTCATGGACAGATCGTAAGGTAAAGTTTATCGCGCGCGCACCGCAAAAAATCATGCATGAGGTGCTTGCACGAATTATTCCAATGATTGGCGCAGATACCTTGTCAGCAGAATAAAATTTTTCACCCTAACCCCCTCGAATCCTTTGACAAATTGAGATGAAATGGCTATGGTGGTCTGAGGGCTAGGGCGAGTTAAAATCAATGGGAGTTCTGGGTGGGCGTGCAAAACGAAGTGATTGTCATTGGAGTGGCGGGGCCATCAGGATCTGGAAAAAGTTTACTGTCTAATACCATTGTCAATGAGCTGGGCTCGAAGCACGTCGTTGTGATTTCAGAAGATGCTTATTACAAAGATCTGTCAGATCTCTCCCTGGACGAGCGCAATCAGATTAACTTTGACCATCCCGATGCGTTTGATCATGATCTTCTCTGCCATCATTTGAGTGAGTTGAAGGCGGGAAGATCTGTTGAGATTCCTGTTTATGACTACTCTATCCATGCCAGAAGCCATGAAACACGGGCGATCAGCGCGGAGAATTCTATTATTGTGCTGGAAGGAATTTTGATTTTTGTGGAACCAAAATTGCGTGAGCTGATGGATATTCGCATTTTTGTTGATACGCCGTTGGATACCTGCTTTATTCGAAGACTTCAGCGGGATGTGGTGGATCGGGGTCGGACGATGGAATCTGTGATTGGTCAATATGAAAAAACCGTGCGCCCGATGTTTTTAAAATTTATCGAGCCTTCGAAGCGTTATGCTCATTTGATTGTGCCGCATGGAGGTCGCAATCGGATTGCTATTGAGCTTGTACAAGCCAAAATGAAAGAGCTGTTAAACGGGCCTTCAGCCAGGCACAAAAAGTTGGCGGAGGTGCGATGAAAAGCTCTGCCAGGCGTGTGATCTTGTTGATCATGGATTCTTTTGGAGTAGGGGCTGCCCCCGATGCGGATCGCTTTCAGGATGTGGGTGCTGACACGCTCGGCCATATTGCCGAATATGTCAAAGCTCAGAGGGGATACTCGCTCTCGCTGCCTCATCTTTCGCGTTATGGCTTAGAGCAGGCTTATCAGCTGAGCACCGGAAAGTCTATTCAGCTCTCTGCCCTGCCATCTCATGAAATGGAAGGTGTTGAAGGCGCTTTTGGCGTGTGTCATGAGGTGAGCTTCGGGAAAGACACGCCCAGCGGCCATTGGGAGATCGCGGGTGTGCCTGTGGAGTCTGAGTGGGGGTATTTCCCCTTGCAAACCCCGTGTTTTCCGAAAAAACTCATCCAAGAACTCATCACGCGTGGCCATCTGCCGGGGGTGTTAGGCGAAAAGCATGCCTCTGGAACAACGATCTTAGAAGAGCTGGGGGATTTGCATGTGCAAACCGGTAAGCCGATTGTGTATACCTCAGATGACAGTGTCTTTCAAATTGCAGCACATGAAACCCATTTTGGATTAGATCGGCTCTATGCCCTTTGCCAACTTGCGCGCGAGTTGGTGGATGAGTATCATATTGGGCGGGTGATCGCACGGCCTTTCACAGGGGAATCTGGGCACTACCGGCGTACGGGGAATCGTAAAGATCTGGCAGTTTTGCCTCCTAAGCCTACGCTATTGGATCGCTGTGTGGAATCAGGGGTTCCCGTCATTGGGATTGGCAAGATCAGCGATATCTATGCCCATCAAGGTGTTTCTCACGTCATCAAGGCAGATGGCAACACCGCTTTGTTTGAGGCCACGCTCCAAGCGGTTCAAGCATATCCAGAAAGTTGCTTGATCATGACCAATTTTGTGGATTTTGATTCTCACTATGGCCATCGGCGCGATGTGAAGGGCTATGCACAAGCTCTGGAGTTGTTTGATGCCCAGCTGCCTTTGCTCGAAAGCCTGATGGGTGAGGACGATCTCTTGGTCATCACGGCAGATCATGGTTGTGACCCTACCTGGCCTGGTACGGGCCATACGCGGGAGAATATCCCTGCACTTTTTTGGTCAAAACCCCTCGCTGCTCAAAAAGGCGAGGTAGGTCACTTAAATAATTTAAAAAATCTAGGATTAAGAACCAGCTTTGCTGACATTGGTCAGACGGTTGGGGCGTATTTGGGCGTTTCCGTGCAGGGTTTATCTGGCACCCCCTGCTTTATCTAAAAAAATCAGTCAAGCATCAAAGAGGATCTATCATGAAAAAAAATAATCTGACGCATCGGATCTCAGAAAGAGTGTCTGCATTGCAAAAAACCCTGCGTACGCAAGGGTTGGATTATTATTATGTCCCTGCAACGGACGCCCATCGCAATGAATATCTGCCAGAGCACGCCAAGCGTCGTGAGTGGATCTCAGGGTTTACAGGCTCTGCAGGGGATGTGGTGATCGGGTTGGAGCGCGGCTTGCTCTGGACAGATGGTCGTTATGTGTTGCAAGCTGAACAAGAGCTGGATCCTGAGATTTTCAGTCTGATTCCCCAAGCGCAAGGGGTGATTGCAGATGTGCCGGGTTGGATTCGATCGCTGTCCAAAGCTCAGGTACAGATGGGTGTTGACCCCCAAAACATCAGTATCAACCAAGCCCGAGAGCTTGAGAATGCGTTGAAAACCATTGGGGGGAGATTGGTGTCTCAAGAGATCAATAATATTGATGCCATGCGTACGGATCTTGCAACGCAAGGGTTTTGCAGTCCCATTCGCATTCATGATGTTAAATACTCGGGCATGAGCACGGTGGAAAAGCTGGCTTGGCTACGCATGCAGATGCAGGAAAAAGGGGTGGAAGCCTTGGTGTTGAATGCGTTAGATGAAATCGCATGGCTTTTCAATATCCGTGGATCCGACATTGACTATAACCCTGTAGTGGTGAGCTATGCCTTGATTACCCATCAAGAAGCCAAATGGTTTGTGGGGCGTGATCGGATTAAGCCTCTCGAGATCGCGCACTATTGTCAAACCCAAAAGATCACAGCCTATGACTATGAAGACTTTGAGGCCCATCTGCATGTCCTCAAGGGCTTGGTGTGGGTCGATCCTCATGTTGTGAGCTTTTGGATTGCTCAGCATCTCAAACACGCGCAGCTTCATGAAGAGCGCTCACCGATTGTCATGAAAAAAGCGTGTAAAAATACAGTTGAGATTGAAGGCATGATCGAAGCCCACCTGATGGATGGCGTGGCTTTGACGCACTTTTTATTTTGGTTGAAAACCCATTGGCGAGAAGGGGTGACAGAACTTTCGCTGGCGCATAAACTCCATGAATTTCGGGCAAAGTCCCCTTTGTTTTTGGGAGAAAGCTTTCGAACCATCAGTGGCTTTGGGCCCGATGGCGCCGTGATTCATTACAGTGTGACGCCTGAATCTGATCGGCCAGTGGATGACAGCTCGTTATTTTTGTTAGATTCAGGTGCGCAGTATCCTATGGGAACCACGGATGTCACACGCGTGGTGCACTTGGGGACGCCGACCCCGACGCAAAAGCGGGATTATACCTTGGTGCTCAAAGGCCACTTGGCCTTGCGTCAAGCGATCTTTCCTCAGGGCGCCAACGGTACGCATGTGGATATCCTGGCGCGGCAATTTTTATGGCAGTATGGCTTGAACTATCAGCATGGTACAGGGCATGGCGTGGGCGCACATTTGTGTGTGCATGAGGGCCCGCAGGTGATTTCCCCGCGTATGCGCAATACAGCCCTGATGCCTGGGATGGTTGTCAGCAACGAACCGGGCTATTATCTCAAAGACCACTATGGAATTCGTATTGAGAACCTATGCCTCGTCGTTGAAAAACAAGCGCCATGCTATCAAGACTCCCCTTATGGGCCTTTTTATGGTTTTGAAGACTTAACGTTCGTGCCTTTGGCTAAAAACTTGATGGATCTGACGCTGCTCTCTGCCACGGAGATCCAGGCGATCAATCGCTACCATCAACAGGTTCGCGAAAAGCTTTTACCGCGTTTGGATCCGTCTGTGCATGCGTGGTTTATCAAGGCAACTGAGGCTATGTAGCACTCAGATGACCCGTCGG
>JAHFRR010000044.1:0-2732 GCA_023266165.1 Thiotrichales bacterium | reverse complement strand
TTTGTCATCACAGTCAAACTATTGGCTCCAGTGCTCATGGATGGGATAGGAATGGAGACAAGCTCCATTTGTTGAATGCCTGTCAGGCGTTCGCCTGTGACAGCCATCTGGCATGCCGATTCAATCCCTGCTCTAGATCCTGAGAGCAACGTCAGCATCAGAAATTCTCGTAATGTGATTTTTTGATTATCATAGGTGAGTATGCTGCTGTCTAAATCGTAGGGGCACCGTTTGTGTGTGGTGGTGTGTATGACCTGTTGGAGATCCCCGTCATACTCTTTACTTTCGACAATCTTTTTAAGCGCTTGTTGTAGGTCTGCCATTTTCTTGTGGGACGTGTTGCGTTGGGCCAGATGAATAGGAAGCACACCCCCGAGTACCATGAGGGTGGGGACAGCAAACCTGACTATAGGAGAGATGTCATATACACTTTGCACCAAAAAAGCGATTGCTGCTAGAGCAAGCGCGATTTTAGCATACTCTTCTAGCCTACTTCTGGATGCATGGTTAAAGGTTTTGATCGTCGTTTGAAGTTCGAATGAGTAGGGTGGGTGTGTTGCTGTTAGGGCATTCAGTAAGAATAGAGTAACTGGAATAGAGTCATAAGAGCTGTCGATACGCTGACAAGGCTTATTTTTTTTGTGTACCTGAAATGCACCGTGGGCGTAAGGAAGTTTTGAGAGCATGCCCCAAGGGCCCTGCAGGTAACTGATGAGTGCAGGTGTTAGCAAGTCAGACGCCTGAGTCTCTTTCAGCAACATAAGAGGCGTATCGGCAGGGGCATAGGCAGATATTCTTTCGAGTGTCGTACTCTTGGATATAGCCTTAGCGACCTCGCTCAGAGTATTAAGCATCGATTGGATTTCTAAAATATCTGCAGAAGAGAGACATAGACAAGCATATTGTCGCAATGTCATGGTGACAGCAGAAGTAGTGCCCCGCTGATTTTGAATAGAGGTGTTCCAATGTGTTTCCAGCACTTTCAATACGTCACTTTGTGTGAAGTTTTGCAAAAACTGCGTGAGTGCAGGGTCGCATGCTGAGTCATTCAGATAGGCTTGAAGGTTTTTTCGAGCCAGCTGATGGTCTTTGCGTGTTTTGAGTATATAGAGCGGGCTTCCCACAATGAAGCTCAGCGCCATGCCAAGTGATAAAAGTAGCCCGAAGCTGTTAAAGTCGTTACTTCCTCTCCAATGGTGCGACTCCAAGGCTGAAAACAAGAGTTTAAGTATGCCTGTGCACATGAGAAGCCAAGCGAGCATCACCATGAGCGTTTTCATGGTGCCCGCGTCATCAGAGGGGAGGTAGTTACCGAACCGTGTAGATTGATCGTTAAATGCTAGCTCGAAAAGAAACGGGAACGCAGGCAGGGTCGTGCATGTTGTTGTTCGGCTTTCTCTCCCCCCTGTTGTAACTTCAAAATAAATTTTATTATCTTGAGGGGTTTGTGTGACGCGTGAGAGGCAGTACGTTCTTTGCTTGATGACATGCTCCAAGAGTTCAGGGGGCATAGCCTCTAAAATTTTTGTAACGACCGAAACAGGCACTCCTGCACGTGACTCTAGAAGAGCCTGATACTTTTGCTTATCGTTTTTGTCAGTTAACATGATTGGGTTCTCCCGCTTGGCATTAAGACATCTTGCTGAGGGAGTTTATGGTTTTTAGGACTCGTTGTCCAGAGTGTTTTGTTATGACGTATGACAATGTTGATGTGTTGCCTCACCCCAACGCGTCAAGCACCTCAAAGGCTTCTTTCAAGCGCGCGCGGGGCTCTGTGAAATCTCCTGAGATTTGTAGGGTTTGCGGCCCTAGGAGTTTATAGCGGGAAGGCGTTTTTTGGATGAGGGAGATCAGTGTGGCGGGATGGATGCGGGTATGGGGCCCAAAGGTAAACTTGATGGCGGTACGATGGCCGTTGATCTGTGTGATGCCCCGTGCTGCGGCATCGAGTCGCAATGCGCCTTGATCGAGTAGCAACAGGGCTTCTGGAGGGAGTTTTCCAAAGCGATCGATAAACTGTGCCTTAAGATCTAAAAGGGCATCGTGATGTTGTGCTTGAGCGAGGGCCTGATAGCACTTCAGGCGATCATGCACATCAGGGATATACGACTCGGGCAGCAGCGCAGAAAGCCCCAGATCGACTTGAGTGGTGTGAGACTTAAGAGTGGCTTCAAAATCCAGAGACTCTCCTTTTTGTAGGGCGGCGATGGTCTTATGTAAAAGTTCGAGATAGAGATCATAGCCGATGGCTTGCATTTGCCCGCTTTGCTCATCTCCCAAGAGCTCTCCAGCCCCTCGGATTTCCAGATCATGCTGAGCCAATGTAAAGCCTGCACCGAGGGAATCGGCATGGACAATGGCGTCCAATCGCTTTTTGGCATCAGAGGCCAATGCATCCATCGGCGGTGTAAGTAAGTAGGCATAGGCCTGGTGATGGGATCTCCCGACACGCCCTCGCAGTTGATGCATCTGGGCAAGACCCAACTTATCAGCGCGATCCATGATGATGGTATTGGCGTTTTGGACATCCAACCCCGTTTCAATAATCGTGGTCGAGATCAAAACCTGGAATCGATTATGTGTAAAATCCTGCATCAGGCGTTCCAGTTGGCGTTCCGGCATTTGACCGTGCGCAATTTCACAGTGTACTTCTGGCAGGATTTTATGGAGTAAAGCTTTAATACTCTCAATGCTTTCAACCGCATTATGCAGGAAAAACACTTGCCCACCGC
>JAHFRR010000043.1 GCA_023266165.1 Thiotrichales bacterium | reverse complement strand
GCCCGTCAACGCCAAGCCTTGCAGGATCTCCCATAACAAGAAAGAGGTTAAGAGCGCTTTTATTTTTCTCATATTTTCTCTTCTTTATGAAAACCAGGGGCCGATCTGGAATCTCACCAGCAGTACAACGACGATCAACCACACCAACGTCACAGGAATAAAGACCTTCCAGCCCAATCGCATGATCTGGTCGTATCGATACCTCGGGAGGCTGGCTCTGATCCACAGATAGAAAAACAAGAACACGGCCATTTTCAAGAGCAGCCATACGAGCCCTGGCACCCAAGCAAACCAGGTTTGAAGCCCTGGGATATCTAGAAACGGCGAGAGCCATCCGCCCAAAAAGAACGTTGAGATCAACGCCGCGATCAAGATCATGTTGGCATATTCGCCCAAGAAGAAAAGAGCAAAGCGCATACCCGAGTATTCGACATGGCATCCAGCGACAATTTCAGACTCCCCTTCAACGACATCAAAGGGTGCACGGTTGGTTTCGGCCACGCCAGAAATCCAGTAAACGATAAACAGGGGAAAGAGCGGGATAAAATACCAATGCCAGAACCCACCTTGTTGGGCCAGAACAATTTGAGAAAGATTCGCACTGCCTGCAGCAATCAAGACCCCAACCAGGGCAAATCCCATGGCCAGTTCATAGGACACCACTTGGGCCGCAGATCGCAAAGCCCCATACATCGCGTATTTGGAGTTGGATGCCCAGCCTGCAATGATGATCCCATAGACGCCAAAAGAAGTCATGGCGAAGATATACAGCAGCCCTGCGTTGAGATTAGAGAGCACCATGCCTGCACCAAAGGGGATCACGGCCCAGACAATCAAGGCGGGAATGAATGTTAAGAGCGGTGCGATTTGGAACAAATAGCGGTTGGACTGGCTGGGAGTAATCATCTCTTTTAAAAATAATTTTGCACCATCAGCCAAGGGTTGAAGTAAGCCCAAAGGCCCGACACGATTGGGGCCGATCCGATCTTGCATATAGCCAATCACTTTGCGTTCGGCATATGTAAGATATGCCACAGAGATCAAGAGGGGTACCACGATCAATAAAATTTTCAGGATCAACCAGAGCCACATCATGATGATTGCCCTCCCAGGGATGGCTGTGTCGCACGGGCCTCTTGTGTGGCCTGCAGCGCAGGGGCATGACGCGTGAGCATATCAATGCCATAAAGAGACGGTGTAAAATAAGTTTTCGAGGTTTTGTGCTGCGCAGGCAAGGCGAGAGGGAGTTCAAATAAGCCCATCGATTTGTGTCTTATCTCCTGGTTTAAGATCTCCCTATGAACTTGATCGATATGCTCATAGTCAAATCCTTGCACATCAAAGAAATTGGCCAAGACACGCAAAACTTTCCAGGCAGGTCGGGCCTCTTGCGGGAGCTGGCAAACAGCTTGAAAACGCTGGATTTGCCCAAAAACATTGACAAAGCTCCCGTCTGTTTCCCCCAGGCTATGGATGGGCAACATCACGCTTGCATAATTTTGCAAGCGCGGGGTGTCAAACGCGGTGAGCGCAACTACACACTCAGCCTGTTGAAGCGCGGTCAATGCCAAGAGGCCCAACGCGCTGTCCAGATCTGGCTCGGTGTTTAACAAGACATAGCCACGCATCTGGGTCTCAGGGGTGAGCATCTGTTGGGCCGAGAAGCTTTTTTGAGGCACTGCCTTTGCCATAAAGGCTCCGGCGGTATTAGCCCCGGGCGTTAAAATCCCACCTTTGGCTTGCAAACGTTCTTTTAAGCGCATCAGCAAAGCCAGGCTATGAGAAGCTTCGGGGTGATTCACCACGCCTTCACCGGCAATGATGACAGGAGATCTAGCGCTCAATAAAAGTTGAATGATCTGCAGTGCCTGACTGGAGGGTGTGACAGACTGGAGTAAGCTTAAAGCTTTATCTGTCAAGGGCGTGAGAGAGAGATCCGCATGAGCTTTGAGTAATTCCGCCAACGCCAGCTGCATATGATCCAGAGGGACTGTCCAGTCGAGGGTGGCCTCGAAACGACGTTCAAAGATTTCAGGATTGATCATTAAGATCTTGGCGCCCTTCAGACTCGCTTGGCGCAAACGATGATGTAAGATGGGCTGCTGGGTTCGAACATCAGAGCCGATCCAGAGAATCACATCAGAGGCTTGTAAGCTTGCCAAATCCAGGTCTAAGCCAGGCTGCGTGCCATACGCGTGTAACTGACGGTCATCGTGTTGATGCAGTCTGTGATCGACATGCGGTGCGCCGATCGCACGCATGAATTTCTGCAAGAGATAAAATTCTTCGAGGGTGGATGAGGGAGATGCTAACGCACCCACGCGATCCATGCCCTCTACCCCTGAGCGTGAAGGCGTATGAGCTATTTGATGGAAGCTTTTGACGATATATTCCAAGGCCTCAGTCCAGGAGACAGTGACCCAAAGGCCGTCTTTCTTAAGTTTGGGGTGGGTCAGTCGAGCTGGGCTGTTGAGCGCCTCATAGCTGAATCGATCTCTGTCGGAAAGCCAGGTTTCGTTTAAGCTCTCGTTTTCTCTAGGGACAACGCGCATCAGCCGACCGCGACGGATATGGCCCCACAGGTGTGAGCCAATACAGTCATGCGGGGCGATCATGGGTTTTTGAACCATTTCCCACGCGCGGGCTTGATACCGAAAGGGTTTGGAAGTGAGTGCCCCAACGGGACAGAGATCAATGATGTTGCCAGACATCTCGGAGTGAATATGGCTGTCTAAAAAGCTGGAGATCTCAGAGTGCTCGCCCCGCCCAAGCATACCTAACTCTTTGACCCCCGTGACTTCTTGCCCGAAGCGAACGCAACGGGTGCAATGGATGCAGCGAGTCAGATCGGTATCTACCAAAGGTCCGATATCTTTTTTAGGAACGGCACGTTTGCCCAACGTAAAATCCGACACATCACGACCATATTCCAGTGCCACATCTTGCAGCTCGCATTCGCCTCCTTGATCGCACACGGGGCAATCCAGGGGGTGGTTGATCAGCAGAAACTCCATCACTTCTTTCTGGTACTGAAGCGTCTTTTGAGATTTTGTATAGACGATCATATTGTCTGTGGCGGGTGTTGCGCACGCAGGCGTAGGCTTGCGACTGCCTTCGACATCCACCAGGCACATACGACAGTTTGCGGCGACGGACAACTTTTTGTGGTAGCAAAAGCGAGGAATGACAACGCCCATCTGGTCTGCCGCTTCAATAATGGAAGTCCCTTTGGGCACTTCAATGGTCTTTCCGTCAATCACTACCTTGATCAGAGGAATCAGAGGAATGGTCGGGATAGGTGTCGCCTCACTCACAATCGCTTGTCCTTTTTAAATATTTTCTCGAATCGAATCCAGATTCACAACCCCAGATCTTTGATGCGCAATCCAGTGCTCAAACTCGCCTCTGAATTTTGCCACATAGCTTTGGGTGGGCCAGGCAAACGCCTCGCCAAAGACACAGATGGTACGGCCTTCGACTTGGTTTGCGATTTTCAACATGCGGTCGATATCTGCCATTTCACCTTGGCCGTTCAAAATTCTACGCAACGTACGCGCGAGCCACCCAGAGCCCTCGCGGCATGGCGTGCATTGCCCGCAAGATTCTTCGTCATAAAAATCTAAGAGGCGCGAGAGCACTTCCACCATATCACGCGTTTCATCCAAAACAATCACAGCGCCAGAGCCTAGCATCGAGCCTGCTTTACCGATGGCATCGTAGTCCATGGTGAGAGCCAGCATCTCATCGCCCGTTAAAATTTTCGCGGAGCTACCTCCTGGAATGACAGCTTTGATTTTTCGGTTACCCCGAACGCCACCTGCCATGGCCAGTAAATCTTTGAAAGAAGTCCCTAGTCCAATTTCGAAATTTCCAGGCTTTTCAACATCTCCTGAGACGCAAAAGATTTTTGTCCCGCCATTGTTGGGGATGCCTAGATTTAAGAACCACTCACCACCATGCTGTAAAATCACAGGGACGGACGCATAAGTCTCGGTGTTATTGACATTCGTCGGTTTGCTATAAAGCCCTGAAAAAGCCGGAAAGGGGGGTTTAAATCTTGGCTGGCCTTTTTTGCCTTCCAGAGAATTTAACAGCGCAGTTTCCTCGCCGCAGATATAAGCCCCGGCACCCAGATGATTAAAGACTTCAGCGGTTATTCCAGAGCCTTGAATATTGTGACCCATCAACCCCGCCGCCTTGGCTTCTTGAAGGGCGTTCTCAACGCGATGAAAGGGGAGTCTGAACTCACCCCGAATGTAGTTATACGCACGTTGGGCATTCATAACAAAACAGCCTATCAACATGCCCTCGACCAATTGATGAGGGTTGTAAAGCATAATATCCCGATCTTTACAGGTACCGGGTTCGCCTTCATCGGAGTTACAGACCACATACTTGTCTCCCGGGAGATTTCGGGGCACAAAGCTCCATTTCATCCCCGTGGGGAATCCAGCCCCTCCACGACCTCGAAGGTTAGAAAGCTTAAGGGTTTCAATAATCTGCTCGGGAGTCAACTCGCCCTTTAAAATTTTACGCCAAACGAAATAGCCGCCTACAGACTCATAGCTCTCTAACGACCAAGGTGTTGTAAGATGGCGGGTGCGAAAGCAAACGTCATTGGCCATCGTGTTCTCCCGATTTTTTCAGGGTTTCGAGAATGTGGTCTACTTTTTCCAGCGTGAGATTTTCATGGTAGTCTTCACCCACTTGAAACATCGGGGCATGAACACAGGCGCCCATGCACTCCACTTCTTTTAAACTGAACTGACCATCTGGCGTCACTTCTCCAAAGCCTATGCCTAACTTTTCTTTTAGATGGCGGACAATATGATTGGAGCCCTTGAGTTTACAAGGCACGTTGGTACAGATGCAAATGTGATGTTTGCCCACAGGTTTCAAGGCATACATAGAATAGAACGTCGCTACTTCCAGCGCGGAGATGGGGGGGATCTTCAAATAATTTGCAACGGCTGAGATCAAGTCAGGGGTTAAAGAGCCGTTGCCCTGGAAGGTCTGCGCGGCCGTCAAAGCGCCCATCACAGCAGAGGCACGCTTGCCTTCAGGATATTTTGCTACCCAGTGGTCAATCTCTTGCTGAACAGCTTCGGTCAGCTCAAGGGATGGTGATCCACAACACTCCATTTTTGATCCTCTTGCGTTTAAATTTATTTTACGCCGCGGATTATAGCCGAATTGCGTTTAAAGGCAAATGCCCTATAGCCCTTCTCACCATCCCCTGACACACCCCCTGAAGCCTCTTGCTATTCTAATAAATTAAAGTACACTTTAAGAAAATCGCCAAATAATTGGAGTGCACTTCAATGGGAACGTTTTTATCTGAAGCTTTTGAACGTTTACTCGCGCAGACTTCCCTGGATTTTAAACGCTATTTATACCCGCAGGTGTCCATGGGGCGTTTGACCGGAATTTTTGGGCCGCGTGGGGTAGGTAAAACCACGCTGATGTTACAGTACCTGAAGGAGCATCGTGTGGCTACGGCACAGCACGCATTTTATTTCTCTGCGGATTCGCTGTATTTTCAGCAGACCACACTCCTTGCGTTTATTCATGATCTGTATCGATTAGAAGGGTATCGTCTTTTTTTTATTGACGAAATCCATCGCTACAGTAATTGGGTGCAAGAATTGAAAAATATATATGATGCTTTTCCTGATGTGCAGGTGGTCTATTCGTGCAGTTCGATGCTGGAGCTCACAACAGGAGGGCATGATCTGTCGCGCCGTACGAAAGTGTGTCACCTGTCTGGCATGTCCTTTCGAGAGTATCTTAATTTTACGCGGCAGAAGGCGTTACAGCCAATTGCGCTGGCAGAGTTGTTGAAAGACCCTCGGGCCTTTAATTCTCTAGGGTTGATGGACACCCTTCTTTCAGCTTTCAAACAATACCTGGCGCGGGGCTATTATCCATTTGCTTTTGAAGACGCGCATAGTCACTATGAACGCGTACTGCGTATTATTGATAAAATTATTTTTGAGGATATTCCCAGTGCTTTTGAACTGAAAACACAAAACTTGCCCCTGTTTAAAAAAATACTGAGTTACTTGGCCAGCATTCCTCCGGGGGAGGTCAACACGAATAGCATTGCCCGAAATATGGGTGTCGCCCATCAAACTATTTTCCATTATTTGACAATCTTAGAGAAAGTCGGTTTGATTCAGATGATCTATCCAATAGAAGGTGGTAATCAGTATCTGCGCAAGCCACAGAAGATCTTATTGCACAACACGACGCTCTTTTTCGCTTTACGAGAATTGGTGGGCAGTGAGTTTCAAAAAGGTACCCTGCGCGAGTTGTACTGTGTGCAGGCGCTGAGAGATGCTGAAGAAAGTGTTTACTATAGTGCCGAGGGGGATTACTGCACGCGTGCCGCGCATTTCGAAGTGGGTGGGAAAAATAAAACAGCACAGCAGTTAGCGCATCTCAAGACTCCTGCTTTTGTAGTGAAGGATGATATCATCGTTGCAACAGCACGAGATATTCCACTGTGGTTGATGGGGTTTTTATACTAATCCTGCTTCAAGGTCTGGCGAAAACACCCCCCTATTTTAGCCAAATTTGTTAAAAACAGGGCCCTGTTTTAGCCAAAATCAGGTATACTGGTCTTGTGAAGATCAGGAGGAGCGGATAATGTTAGCACGACAACTCGAAAAATATCTTGACACGTGGCGGATCCATCATGGGCGTAAACCCTTGTTAATTCGGGGTGCCCGTCAAGTCGGGAAGTCCTGTTTGATTGAATCCTTTGGGCGTAAAAAATTTAAAACCTTGTTGACGATTAACTTTGAATTAACCCCCGCTTTTAAAAAATGCTTTCAAACCCTCCATCCTCGTGAGATCTGCAATGCGCTTTCTCTCCTGACAGGGCAAGCGATTGTGCCAGGGGAGACCCTGTTATTTTTGGATGAGATCCAAGATTGCCCTGAGGCCATACAAGCGCTTCGGTATTTTAAAGAGAAAATGCCTGAGCTACATGTGATTGGAGCAGGCTCTTTGCTGGAGTTAGTGCTCAATCAAGCAGACTATCGAATGCCTGTGGGGCGAGTGGAGTTCTTGTATTTGTATCCTCTGTCCTTTCAGGAGTTTCTATGGGCCTACAGTCCGGAATCGGTGTCCTATCTTGAGAACGCCCATTTTGATGCGCCTGTCCCTGAAGCCATCCATGAGCATCTTTTAAAGCAACTGAAGCTCTATGTCTGGCTGGGTGGAATGCCTGAGGTACTTCATGACTATCACGTGCATCGTGATGTGCAGCGGGCGCAAGCGATACAGGCGAGTGTGATTGAAACCTATGAAAAAGATTTTGGGCATTATCATGTCATGGCGCATCCTGGAGATTTACAGCGGTGCTTTCGTCAGGCGCCCCTCTTCATTGGGCAGCAAATCAAATATAACAAACTGGATCGAGAGGCGCGTTCGAGAGAGTTGAAACAGGCATTAAGTGCTCTAGAGGCCGCAGGAGTCCTACAACGCATTCATGCAAGCAGCGCTCAGGGGTTGCCACTGGATGCAACGCTCAACGAGAAAAAATTTAAACTCAATTTTTTGGATGTGGGATTGGTCAAGCGCTTTAATCAACTGGATGCGGACTTGTTCTTGAGCCAGGATATCATGCTTTTAAGTCAAGGCGCATTGGCCGAGCAATTTGTAGGGCAAGAGCTTCTCGCCTATGCACCTGCGTATGAAAAAGCGAAACTTTATTTTTGGGCGCGAGATGGGCAAGGCATGGCCGAGGTAGATTATCTTATGGTTCAAGGGGCTCATATCTACCCGATTGAAGTCAAATCGGGTCAAACAGGCACCCTGAAATCGTTACATCAGTATTTGTTGGAACACACGAGCCCCTTCGGGATTCGCCTTTCGTCTCTCCCCTTGTCTCGATCAGGCACATTGCTCTCTGTACCGCTGTATATGATCAGTGAGCTGCCGCGCTTGGTGAAGGCTTCGGTTTAACGCCATCATCATTCATTTCTAAATGGAAGAAATCCTTGGCGATCCAGCACCCGCATCATGGAACGCATCAGGCGATTATTGATAAAACACGGCAAATAAGTTCGCTTTCCTTCTTCTAGAGCTTGCAAAAGATTTTTATCTTTTAATATTGCAATACGCCTTGAAATATCATGTGGTGCCTTACCTTGAAATAGGCGCTTGAGATCAGAAGCTTGGATTGTCTGTTTCTCTACAGCAATGTTCAAAATCTTTTGCTCAAGATCAGTGATGATTTCTTGTTGACGCGCATCAAGCAATGCAGGGAGTAAAATTTTATCTTGAAGATACGGATAATCAAGCAGTCGATCAATTTTCTCAATCTCTCCTTTGATTCCATCTAACACATACTCACACCAAGGCATAATATTACCTTGATCTGCCTGACTCAAATAATCATAGTAAAGTTGACGGTTGTTACAAAAAACAGCTGTTGGATTCAAAATGCGGCCTTGTTTTACATTAAATCCATACTTAATGAGCATGGCATAAGTGAGAAGACGGACGGTACGACCATTTCCATTGCCGAAAGGATGTATCCAGACAAAACGATGATGTGCTTGAGCCACTTTCAAAAGATCATATTTAGCAGAGCTGTTCTCGGCAATAAAGGCAAATAACTCATCCATATAATCTACAATAAGATGCGGCTCTGGAGGCCGATGTTGTGATTTTGCAATTTTAACGCTATGGATACGATAGGCTCCTGGCGTTTTGTCTCCTTCTTGATTTAACCCAACCACTACCCTTTTATGCAGCTCGCTCACAAATGCACGATTGATAGGGTGCTCTTCAACAAGGTCATCGATAAAGGCCAATGCCTTCTCAATATTATGAATTTCCTGTGTATTTTCTTGGGCATCTTCCTGCTGGTCAGCTTTCTTTTCGATATACTCCAGCAGAGTTGTATTATTCCCCTCAATGCGCGCTGAGCCAATACTCTCAAGCATTTGGAAAATAGATTTAATTTGAAAAAACAAAGCTGAATGAGTTGTTCCTTCTAATTTTTTCTGACGTAAATGATTTAAGTCAATCACCAAATCAGTTAAGTGTGATTTAAACGGCGGATCGAAAATACTAAGATCGAAATGTCTAAACTCAGCCATTAAAACCCCCCGCATGATTTGCAAATATTTTACAAGACATTTGCAATGTTACCATCAAACACCTTATGAAATATAGTGTTTATGCAAGTTTCTATATAGCATAATTTGCAAATATTGATTTTATAATTTGCAAAACTGATCATATTGCCCAAAATCCCACATGATGATCAGTGAGCTGCCGCGCTTGGTGAAGGCTGGTGTGTGAGGGGGGGATGGCTACCGATCCACATCCCCAAACACAATATCCAGTGTTGCAATAATCGCGGGGACGTCAGCCAGCATATGACCTTGCAGCATTTCATGCATGGCACTCAAATGAGCAAAGCCGGGCGCACGGATTTTTAAACGATAGGGTTTATTAGCGCCATCTGAGATTAGATAAATCCCGAATTCACCTTTAGGATGTTCAATGGAGGTATAGACTTCGCCTTGTGGTAAGCAATAGCCTTCTGTGAATAGCTTGAAGTGATGGATCATGGCTTCCATGTCGTGTTTCATGGTTTCTCGTTGAGGAGGTGTTACTTTATGGTTGCTGGCCATCACAGGCCCTGGATTCTCACGCAACCACGTCACGCATTGCTGGATAATCTTATTGGACTCCCGCATCTC
>JAHFRR010000167.1 GCA_023266165.1 Thiotrichales bacterium | reverse complement strand
CATGGGTTCTTTAGATTGAGCAGGGGACTCTGGAATAAATGAGATGACCTCTTGAGAGGGTGGCGTTGTAGTGGCGGTAGCAGTCGCTGCCATCAGCGCTTGGGGCGAGGATTTTTTTTTTGCCCGCGGAGTTCTTCCATTGGTGTCATGTGCATTGATAGAATGTATGTGTTGTTCTTTCTTCCCTTCAACCACTCGTACTGCAGGAATGCTGCCTGTCACTGTGTTCTTTGAATCATCAGGCATTGCTTGACGCGTGTTAAGTAGCTGACGATAGGCTGCTTGGAGTGTTTTAAGGTGTTGGTCTTTTCCCTTAGCCTCTTGAAGTGCCTTTAAGATATTCTCAGGGGAATATTTTTGTGTCGCAAGCAGTTGTTTTAGGCGTTGCGGCGTATTATGCAAGAGCGTTCTGTTGAGTGCAGTCCGGCCCTGTTTATCTTGGATATTCACATCGATTTTTGGATTTGTAAGCAACAGTGCCACACATTCAGCACACCCTGGGTATGCCACTTCTAAAGCGATAGCTGCCATTAAAGGGGTGGCGCCTGTCTCGAGATTAGCTTGGTCGATCTTGATATCAGGTACCTGTAGTAATTCACTGACGCACGCGCTGTGTCCGCCTTGGCATGCGTGTAGGAGTGGATTGCCCTGATTGACATCAATGCCATTTATTTTTAAAAGCGCTTTAAGGCAGCTTGTGTGGCCATTCTGGGCAGCAGCAGTGAGAAATGTGTGCCCATTTTCACGAATTTTATTACTAGTTTTTTTATTCCAGTTGCCTGCTTGCTGATGGGTGTCAAGATAGCATATCACTGCCCTCTCTTGTGCTTCAGTCATTGGGGTTAAGTTATCGAGTAATTGCATCAGCTCCTCTGGTTTTCTCAATATTAACTCAGGGGTGATTTCTGTTTTAGTTTCTGCTGAAGAGGGTGGGTTACTCAGTGTCTTAGCGAATGCCATATGATTGATTCCTTGTGGCTGTGAGAGTTGTGATTTGGGTTTTTTCTCTCTATAAAAACAGGTTGCAGCAAATAAATATATGAAAGATTGTGACATTGTATCAATGAGGTGTCAAGGCAGAGTCTCTCTTAAAATTGCTTAATGTTTAAGGCCATAAACCACTTTAAAAGACTCACCCATCAGCTCAGGCAATAAGAGGCGGCGCAAGGCGTTGCGCTGTTCTGGTGTGGGGGGTATCTGGATGAGGGATTCTATTTGATTCTCTATTAAAAATTGCATTTGGGTTTGATAGTGGATCGCTGAAAACCCTTCGAGCGCCAGAGCGTCCATCACCGCGGTAAAATCCACATGGGCTGTGATGTCTTGCAGCCCGGGGTAGAAAAACGGATTGTCATGGGCGTGATGTCGATAGTGGCACTGGAATGTCCCGAGAGATCTGGAGGGGTGGTAGCGCTCATGCGCTTGATGGCCGTAGTCAATCATCAATAGTGCACCCGCGCTCAGGGGATGTGTGAGGGCTTGAAGAAAAGGGGAAAGCCTATGACAGATCTCAAAAAGATAGCCCTCTGGGCATCTTGCAAGATCTAGGCCTTCAGGAGGGCTGATTGCACTCAGGCGTGTGATAAAGCACAGGGTGTGATCTTCGAGCCCAACCCCCCGCTCAAAAATCTGGCCGCCCCGTACTTCATAACAAGAAAAGGGGAGGGCGTCGAGCACTTCATTCCCCAAAATCACGCCTTCAAAAGTGTTGTCTGGGATCCTATCTAAAAATTTTATTTTTGAGAGATAAGGTGCCAGCGTCTTGGTTTGACGGGCTTTGGCATCAGGGCTTAACTCTAAAATCCAGTACTCTGAAAGTGAAATCTTGCTTTTTTCAAGATGGGCTAGAATGTCCCGCGCGAGTTTACCGGTACCTGCACCCACCTCCAGTATCACAGGGTTCGACAGGGTCGTTAAAACAGGAATCAGCTTTTCTGCGATGCAGAATCCAAAAAGGGGTGAGATTTCAGGGGCTGTGATAAAGTCTCCTTCACGCCCAAACCTTGCTGTGCCTGACATGTAATACCCCAAGCCTGGGGTGTAAAGCACGGTTTCGAGATACGCATCAAAGGGCAAAAAACCATGGGACTGCTGGATTTTTTGAAGAATCCTCTTGAACAGCGAGTGGCTGTGTTCGATCGCATCTGGGTTGGGCAAGAGGGGAGATGGCATGCGTGGGATCCTGCATCAAAAAAACAGTATTGAGATTTTACGGTATTTCAGGGAGAATCAAAATAGAAGTTTTGAATTAAAGTTTGAGTCAAAAAAGGTAATCCTATGAAACCCAACCTCCCTCTCTTTCTGGGTGTGAACATCGACCATGTTGCAACGCTGCGACAGGTGCGTGGGACGCGCTATCCCCATATTTTAGAGGCGGCGCTATTGGCGGAAGAGGGCGGGGCAGATGGTATCACCGTGCATTTGCGTGAAGATCGGCGCCATATCCAGGACGAGGATATTTATCAACTTCAGCGTCATATTGGCTCGCGCTTGAATTTCGAAATGGCCGCGACGGAAGAAATGCTCCAGATTGCCTGTGATCTCAAACCTGCTTTTGTTTGCTTGGTTCCTGAAAAACGCCATGAGTTAACCACGGAGGGCGGGCTGGATGTCTGTGCCGATGAGGGGGGTTTGAAAATCAAAGTTGAGCGATTGCAGCGGGCGGGCATTCAGGTGTCGTTGTTTATTGATCCGGACCTCTCTCAAGTGTCGGCCGCTCACAGGGTGGGTGCCCCTTTCGTTGAGCTGCACACGGGGGCGTATGCTGAGTTACCGTATGGTATCGCGCAACATCAGGCATACGAACGGATTGCTATCGCAGCGGCAGCGGCACATCAACAGGGTTTGATCGTCAATGCAGGGCATGGTCTGCATTACCATAACACACAAGCCATTGCTGAGATCCCTGTGATCCATGAGTTGAACATCGGACACAGTATTGTTGCACGTGCGGTGATGACAGGCTTGAAAGAGGCGGTGCGTGAGATGAAGCATCTGATGATGCAGGCGC
>JAHFRR010000166.1:2566-3031 GCA_023266165.1 Thiotrichales bacterium | reverse complement strand
TCGATATTCAGCAAGATTTTTCATTTCGTGCGCCTGAGGGGTTGATCCAAGCCTTGTTTGCTAACTGGATTGAGAATGCGATCTATGCCATCCATGAAGCCAAGCGCGGTACACTGGTCATCACCACCCAGCCTGGCCCGACAGGGTTTCATATTTTGTCATTTAGAGACACAGGAACGGGCATCATGAAAGATTTGCTGCCGATGGTGTTCAGCCGATTTTTCTCGATGCGTGGGGGCAACATCCAGCCTGGCTTGGGTTTGTGCCGTCATGCCATGCGCCACTTGGGTGGAGAGATTCTCTGCGCATCTGAAGAGAATGTCTTTACAGAGTTTGAGTTGCTGGTGTCGGCAGTCCAGGCGTAGTGCTTTCGGGAGGATATTGAGATGATGGAGACCACCGCTCTGTATCAGCGCTCCATTATTTCGATCAACGACATTGCCATTACGGAGTTATGGCAGATTA
>JAHFRR010000166.1:0-2556 GCA_023266165.1 Thiotrichales bacterium | reverse complement strand
AGGGTTAAAAGAAACAGGAGAGTCTCCAGGCTCTCTGACGGGGCAGATTGTTGCGCATGCTTTTTTTGAGCCTTCGACGCGCACACGATTGTCCTTTGAAGCAGCGACGTTAAGGTTGGGGGGGCAAGTCATTGGATTTGCAGACCCCAACACCAGCTCAGCCAAAAAAGGGGAGCGCTTGGAAGATACCATCCGAATGTTGAGTAGCTATGCCGATGCCATTGTGCTCAGACATCCTGAGGCTGGTGCTGCGCTTCGAGCGGCACAGGTCAGTCAAGTCCCCATTATCAATGCCGGAGATGGCCCAAATGAGCATCCCACTCAAACACTCGTAGATCTTTTTACAATTTGGGAAACGCAAGGGCGCTTGGAGAATCTCAAGATTGGCCTGGTGGGGGATCTTCGATTTAGCCGCACGGTGCATTCTCTTGTCAGAGCCTTGAGTGTGTTGGGCTCGCAAGTGTTTTACTGCATCACGCCTGAGGCCTTAGCGTTACCCGAGTCTTTTGTCAAAGAGGCTGAGATGCGTGGCAGCCAGGTGCATCGAGTGAGCCAGATCTCAGAGATCATACCAGAACTCAATATTCTTTACATGAATCGGCTTCAGGTTGAGCGTTTGCCTGAAGATCTCTTGATGGTAGACTATAATCACAATAGCCAACTGAAGCTTTCAGATCTCGAACGTGCACCGCCATATTTTAAAATCCTGCATCCACTTCCTCGTCGCGAAGAGATTCCTGAGACAGTTGACCTCACGCCGTATGCCTATTATTTTGAGCAAGCTGAGAATGGTCTTTATGTCCGTCAGGCCTTGTTGCACTACGTATTAGGCAAAGATGACCTGGATGAGAACGACGAGTGAGCTAATAGTTCAACGTTTTATTTATTTAAAAACATTTTTGAAAAACACTGTTTACACTCGTGAAACAGTTATGTATTATCGTGGAGTAAATTTTTATTTATTGAGAGGTATGGATATGTATTCGCAAGATGGAAAGCAAGAAGAGTCTAGTCAAACATTGACCTCTTCTGAGGTCATTGGAAAAATGAATGAGGTACACAGTACTTTGCAAAGAATGCTGGAATCTCTGTCAAAATGCAAAACATTAGAGAGCTTTTTGCAAACAAGGCAGGGGGCATCAGATGTGTATAAAACTCTGATGAATACCCAAGGAGTGGGAGCAGCGATCGAGTCAGATGAGAAGGTCAATGCACGCTTGTTGACCCTTAATGCCAGTTATAACGGCATTGTGAACTATCAACCGGTCACTTTCAAAAACGCACAAGGCCAAAATTATTTTTTCAATTTCACGGAAGAAGATGCTAGGAGGTTAATGGTTAGCTTTTGTATAAACTATACTGCACTACGTAATGCACAGTGGTTTACTTTTATGAGATCAAACTTTATCATCACGCTTCGAGGAAGCTATCAGACACAATTAGGTCGAGTTGTTGATCACGCTCTGGAAAATCCCACAAACCGCACAGCACATGCGTTTAGAGATACAGCGATTCCCAGCATTCCGCAAGTGGCTATGCTCATCCAAACTATATTCCCCCCTCACCTCGCTTGATCTTCTCCCCATCTTCGCTATGATGCCCTCCTAAGGTTTTAAAAGGGCGCAGGGCATGAAAGGGTTTTTGAGGGCATTTTGGAGCTCTGTGAGATTCCATGCTTTTGGGCTTTTTGTGCTGATGCTGATGACAAGCGCTTTAGAAGGTGTGAGTATCTTGCTTTTGATCCCTCTGCTATCCCTTGCAGGGATTGACTTTGGAGGTGCAAAGCAAGGCTCTTTCTGGATGCAGATGCATGTACACCTGTCGCTGACTGATGTTCTGATGGTGTATTGCCTGGTGTTGCTGGGTTTTGGGGTGTTGCAATATCTCAAGTCTCAATATTCGACGTGGGTGCGACTGAGGTTCTCGCAAGGGCTGTGTAATCAGCTCTATGGTGCGCTGGTATACGCGAAGTGGCGCACGATTGCAGAACAAAAGCCCTCTCATATCTCCCATCTCTTAACTACCGAGATCATGCGTGTGAGCTCAAGTGCGTATCTGCTGTTGCAGATGGCTTCAGCGTTGAGTTTACTGGTGGTCTATGGCACCCTGGCGCTGTGTTTGGCTTGGCAAGTGACGGCCTTATTACTCGGGATCTCAGGGGTGATTGTGCTTAGCCTCAGGGTATTTAACCAAAGATCCAAGCGTTCAGGAGAAGCTTGGTTTTGGGACATGCGAGGGTTTTATCAGAAAGTCCAGAATCAGCTGGATAGCTTGAAGCTGGCGAAAAGCTTTGGCATGGAGGCTGTGCACCAAGAAGCGCTGGTTCAGATGAACCAAACGCTCTCGCGGCATCAGATGGAGATGTCTCGCTCCCGAGGGCTGACTCAGCTGGTGTATCAAGGCGTGACGGTGATCTTGATCAGCCTGGTCTTCTATTTGGCTTTAACCGTCTTTCATACGCCCTCAGAACACCTGTTGCTGCTCTTGATTTTGTGCGCCAGGCTCTCTCCCCGCATCAGCCAGCTGCACACGCAGTATCAGCAGATGCTCAACGTT
>JAHFRR010000165.1 GCA_023266165.1 Thiotrichales bacterium | reverse complement strand
TAAAAAATATAACTCTTACAGACCCCACCAAGCCCTCGACGGACTCACCCCAATGCAGTATATTCATCACTACCAATTGGAGGCTTCTCAAAAGTCTCAAAATACCTGAACCTATACAACATTGAAATCTTGTTTGAAAAGGGTATGATGTCATCCTCTGAAGTTGAAAGTTAGAAAAGGGAGCGATGAGAGCATGTCGAATGTAAAGCGTAAAAAGATTGCCTTGATTGGTGCAGGGAATATTGGCGGGACGTTGGCGCATTTGGTGTTGATGAAACAGCTGGGTGATGTGGTGTTATTTGATATTGCTGAAGGCATTCCTCAGGGGAAGGCGCTGGACTTGGCGCAATGCGCGCCGGTTGAAGGGTTTGATGCCAGCATCAAGGGCAGCAATGATTATCAAGACATTGCAGGGTCTGATGTGGTGATTGTGACAGCGGGGATCGCGCGCAAACCAGGGATGAGCCGTGATGATCTGCTGGGGATCAACGCCAAAGTCATGAAGGCGGTGGGAATGGGCATCAAGACCTACTGCCCTGATGCGTTCGTGATTTGTGTGACCAACCCTTTGGACATCATGGTGCGGATGCTTCATGATTTTTCAGGGGTGCCAGATCATAAAATCGTGGGGATGGCGGGGATCTTGGATTCTTCGCGTTTTAGAACGTTCTTGGCATGGGAGTTTGGCGTGTCGGTCAACCAAGTGCAGGCGTATGTTTTAGGGGGCCATGGCGATAGCATGGTGCCTTTGACAGGGATGAGTAACATTGCAGGGGTGAGTTTAGACACCTTGGTGAAGCAGGGTAAGCTCACGCAGACGCGTTTAGATGAGATCGTCATGCGCACGCGTCAAGGCGGTGGAGAGATTGTGGGCCTCTTAAAAACAGGTTCTGCGTTCTATGCCCCTGCAACCTCAGCCATTCAAATGGCGGAAGCGTATTTGAAAGACAAGAAAGCCATCTTGCCGGTGGCTGCAAAACTCAAAATCGGCCAGTATGGCGTGAAGGAATCTCTGTTTGTCGGCGTGCCTGCAAAGATTGGGGCTCGGGGAATCGAGGAGATTATTGAAGTAAGCCTAACCCCTGCTGAGCGTGCCAATCTAGAGGTGTCGATCCAAGCGGTGAAAGAGCTGAATGCGGCGGCGGATGGGTTGAAGCTGGGGGAGTAGGGATTGGGGAACAGGATAAAGCACACAGCACACAGGGAGAACATGAAAATTGGCTAAACCAAAGAAAGAAGTAAAAGCTGACACGCCGTCGAGCAGCGCTTCTTCATCCAAACATCATTCCATCAACAAAGAAATTGGCATCTTGGTATTTGCTGCCGTGACGCTGTTTTTGGCGATTGCCCTTTACAGCTATCACCCCACAGACCCGAGCTGGAGCGTGGCATCGACAGGCCCAACGCATAACTTTGCAGGGAAGATTGGCGCAGTGTTGGCCGACTTGGTGTTGTCTATTTCAGGGCTGGTGGGCTTTTTGATTCCGGTGATTTTGGGATATTGGGTCTACCTCAGCATTCGCCATTTTAAAGCGCCGTTGCAGCATCGTGGATTCTTGATTGCCGTGAGGTCGGTTGGGTTTTTGCTGGTGTTCAGCGCAGGCAGCGGGTTTTTTGCGGCCGTGTTGGGGCATCTCCCTCATTTCTTGAGTGAAGGCGCGGGGGGTATGATCGGCCAGGCGCTGGCCCAAGCGCTGTTGGGCCCTGCGGGCAAGGCAGGCAGTATTTTGCTGCAGTTGCTGTTTTTCTTGGTGGGATTAACCTTGCTCTTTGGTATGCGCTGGACGGTGATCGCGCGCGTGCTGTGTAAAGGGATTTTCTATGGTATTTTGGGGCTTGGACTTTTGCTCAAAACGGTGTTTAAAACTTTCTTTTCAAGAAACTCAACGGTTGAGCGCGCCGCCATTCAGCCAGAAGCTCAACGAGATTCCAAGCCGCCCTTCAAGCTGGATGAGCCTGGAGACCTGGCAGAACCCAGAGAGCCTGGGCTGACCAGTGGCCGCTTGCAGCCTGAGACCATTCGATTGCCAGAGCCTGTGCTGCCCAAGCCGCCGATCCCGACATCTCCACCAAAATCTGAAAAACCCAGCGTTGCGCATCTCAGTAGATCTGCGAGCAAACAGGGGAGCCGGATTCCTAGCATTGAGTTGCTGGATGAGCCGGAGCCTTCCAAAAACACCGTCACTCCAGAGATGCTGGATCAGCTGGCGCGATTGGTGGAAATCAAGTTGGCCGATTTTTCCATTCCTGCCAAAGTTGTGGGTGTGTGCCCAGGGCCCATTGTGACACGCTTTGAGCTTCAGCTAGCCCCTGGCATGAAGGTCAGCCGTTTGAGTAATCTGTCTAAAGATTTGGCGCGATCGCTCTCGGTCATCAGTGTGCGAATTGTTGAAGTGATTCCTGGTAAACCCTATGTGGGCCTGGAGTTGCCCAATCCCAAACGAGAAATTGTGAGATTGAAAGAAGTCTTGCGCGATCAGAAATTCCAGGAAATGACGACCCCTCTCTTGATGGGGCTGGGAAAGGATATCTCTGGAAAGCCTGAGTTTGCAGATCTGGGCAGGATGCCCCATGTGTTGGTGGCTGGAACGACAGGCTCTGGGAAATCAGTTGGTCTCAATGCCATGCTGCTCAGCATGCTCTTGCGTGCCACACCTGACCAGCTGCGCTTGATTATGATCGACCCCAAAATGCTGGAGTTGTCGGTCTATGAAGGCATTCCCCATTTGTTAACACCTGTCGTGACAGACATGAACCAAGCAGCCAATGCCTTGAGATGGTGTGTCAAAGAGATGGATCAGCGTTATCGTGTGATGTCAGCGCTAGGGGTGCGTAATATTGCAGGATTGAATGAGAAGATTGATGAGGCGCTCAAAGCAGGCCAGCCCTTGGTGGATCCGCTGTGGCAAGTAGGGGTCGATGAAAACGCACCGCCGCCGTTGCTGGAGAAGATGCCCTATATTGTGGTTTTGGTCGATGAGTTTGCGGATATGATCATGGTCGTGGGTAAAAAGGTCGAAGTCCTGATTTGCC
>JAHFRR010000042.1 GCA_023266165.1 Thiotrichales bacterium | reverse complement strand
GTCCATGTGGTTGACACGGCAGGCTTGAGAGTGACAGAGGATATTGTCGAAAAAGAAGGGGTCAAGCGCGCCTATACGGCTATGAGACAGGCTGATCAGTTGTTATGGGTGTTGGATGGCACCCGACCTGAGTGCTTTGAATCGATTGAAGCTGAGCTGTATCCTACGTTTCCAGAGGGGGTGCCTCTTATTCTACTGATCAATAAAATGGATGAGAGCCTACACGATTTCAATATCAATACACTGACAAAATATTTAAAACACCCGGAACGTTATAAAATTATTTTAATTTCTGCCAAAACCCATCAGGGGCTTGATGAGCTGAAGCAGCATTTATTGAAGTGTATCGGGTATCACCCTCAGGTGGAGGGGCGGTTTATGGCGCGTAGGCGTCATTTGGAGGCGCTAGATCGGGTATTGAAACTTCTGCATGCGGGAGAGGCGCAATTCAAGCATCATCACGCTTTAGAGCTTTTAGCAGAAGAATTGCGATGTGCTCAGCAGGCGCTTAGTAGCATCACGGGAGAGTTTCGCTCTGATGATCTATTGGGAGAGATTTTCTCAACGTTTTGTATTGGGAAGTGAGTTTTTAAAATCCACGGCTTAATCTCATGTTGATTGTCAACAATAGTGGAGAAGCTCAATAGGTTTTGAGAAGGACAACAGCATGAATTTACATACCTTGCTTGCAGCATTGTCTCTTCCCACAGAGGGTTATCCCGCTGTGGATCTTCAAGGCATTGCGCTGAACCATCAAAATATCCAGCCTGGATTTCTTTTTGTCGCGGTCAAAGGGGAAAAGCATGATGCGAGAGATTACATTCCAGAGGCCATCAGATCAGGCGCTGCGGCGGTATTTTACGAGCCTTATTCAGAGACAAGACATCGTGGCGAGGCTGATCGGGTTCCTTGTATTCCCATTCTTAACCTAAAAGCCAAAATCTCCCAATTGGCAGGGATTTTCTATCAGAATCCTTCACGGGATCTTAAAGTCATAGGCATCACAGGCACCAATGGCAAGACATCGATCTCTCACTTTCTGGCGCAAGCCTTCCTGGAGTTTCAATTACCCTGTGGTGTGCTGGGTACCATTGGAAATGGCTTATGGCCTGATATTCAAGAAGCGTCTCGAACAACAGGAGATCCTATTGAAATTCAAAGAATGTTACGGGCCCTTAAAAATCAAGGTGCACGCACTATTGCTATGGAGGTATCCTCTCATGGCTTGACTCAACATCGAGTCGAAGCTATTGCGTTTGATAGCGCTATTTTCACAAATCTGACCAGAGACCATCTAGACTATCATCCCACTATGGAAAACTATTATCAAGCAAAAAAAAAGCTGTTTGATCGACCGGAATTGCAGTACGCCGTGATCCCTATTGAAGACCCCTATGGTTTAAGACTTTCCCAAGAGATGACTTCAAAAGCCCGAAAAATCTTGATAGGACAGTGCCCTCATACCCAGGGTGATTTTGTACTTGAGTACTGCCGACCCCACCTCGCTGGCACTGAAGTTTCTATCAAGACCCCATTAGGAAAGATTGAAACCCTTATTCCCTTGATAGGAGACTTTCAAATCAAAAATCTTTTATCCGTGATCGCGATTTTATGGAAAGAGGGAGTCTGTCTTGAGGCGATGACACACTGGCTTTCGAGGGTTCAATCGGTTCGAGGACGCATGGAGGTAATCTCTCGACAACCCTGGGTTTTGATTGATTATGCCCATACGCCGGAGGGTCTGGCCAGTGCGCTCAGAGCTATACGGCCTTATGTTCGGGGCAAGCTCTGGGTAGTCTTTGGGTGTGGGGGTGATCGCGATCGAGGAAAACGCTCGCTGATGGCCCAGATTGCAGAGCGTGAAGCGGATCATGTGATTGTCTCCTCAGATAATCCTCGATCTGAATCTCTCGAGCACATTTTTGAAGACATCCGAACAGGGTTTTACCATCCTGAGAACATTGGTTTTATGGCTTCTCGTGAAGAGGCCGTGAAAGCGGCTTGTAGCCAACTCGGCCCTGATGATGGCTTATTGCTGGCAGGTAAGGGCCATGAGCGTTGGGAACAAAGGGGCGCTGAGCTATTGCCCGTGGACGAAGCGGGTTGGGCAAAGGCGATATTGGCACGTTAGGCTGTTCGATACTCCAGGCACACGCTTGACTGTACTCCGAAATTGGCGTACATTCTCGGAATAAGCTTCCGAGAGATTTTAGTCATGCATGAACTTTATGAGCGTATGCTGGATTTACCCGTTCACCATTCTTTCTTTTTATTTGGTGCGCGTGGTGTTGGGAAAAGTACTTTGCTGAGAAAAAAATTCTCAAACGAGTTTTGTTTGTGGATCGATTTATTGAAACCCGCAGTTGAGGATCGTTATGCGAGATCACCTGACTTGCTCTATGCAGATATTGAAGCGAAACTTCCGAACCTCCAGTGTGTGGTGATTGATGAAGTCCAAAAACTTCCACGTTTGCTAGATATCGTTCATGATGTCATAGAGACAAAAAATATTATTTTTATTTTAACGGGCTCGAGTGCGAGGAAACTCAAACAAGGAGGTGCTAATCTTTTAGCAGGGCGAGCATTTGTAAAAACGTTGTTTCCTTTGTCATATCTGGAACAAACCGGTGTTTTCAATTTGGAGCACGCTCTCTCTTTTGGTGCGTTACCCAAAGTGATGAACCTGAAACAGACTGAGGATAAATTTGAGTTTTTACAAAGCTATGTATACACCTATTTGAAGGAGGAAATTTTAGCAGAACAGCTGGTCAGGAAAATAGAGCCTTTTCGCCGGTTTTTAGAGGTTGCCGCGCAATCTAACGGAAAAGTCATTCATTATGAAAAAATAGGTCGTGACTGTGGTGTGGATGGCAAAACGGTGGCGGCTTATTTTGGTATCTTAGAGGATACTTGGCTTGGGATGTTACTGGAGCCTTTTGAGCATTCATTCCGAAAGCGACTGTGCCAAAAGCCGAAGTTTTATTTTTATGATCTGGGTGTTACGAGAGCTCTGAGTCGGTTATTGACATTGCCTATTCGAGCAGGGACAAGCTATTACGGCGAATTATTCGAAAGCTTTGTGATCATGGAAATTGCCAAATTGGTGACCTACTTTCATCCAGAGTATCGTTTGAGTTATCTGATGACCAAAGAAGGATTGGAAATTGATTTAGTGGTTGAACGTCCTGGAGAAAAACTGTTGTTGATTGAAATTAAAAGCACAGCAGAGCTTCGACCTGATATGATTCAAACTCTTTTGCGTACTTCAAATGTTTTGAATGCTGAAGGATTATGTTTAAGTCAGGATCCACATGAAATGCGTTTTGATGCTGTAGTGGCGTTACCCTGGGAGGTGGGTGTGTCACGATATTTTCAGTCATTTAAGAATAAAACGAGAAATCCGTAGAGAGATCGATGGATGTCTTCCGGCCTTAAGCCTTCAAAAATCGCTTGACTCTAGGACTTCTCTGAAGTACGCTGGCCCCGAAGAGGCGAGCACGATGAGTCCAAGAAATCCAAGAAGTTCAAGCACCCCAAGCAAAGCTGAGCAAAATCCAGAGTTTCATAGCCTGGGTACGCAAGACTATCCCTATGGCTTTGTGACAGACATTGAGTCAGATACCCTTGAGCCTGGGTTGTCCGAGTCTGTCATTCGAGAAATCTCCCATCGTAAAAACGAGCCTGATTTTATGTTGGCATGGCGTTTGAAAGCCTTTGAAAAATGGCAAACCATGACCCTCCCTACTTGGGCAAAGTTAAAAATAGAACCCATTGATTTTCAAGCCATTCGCTATTATTCCGCGCCAAAAGTGAAAAAAGGCCCGGAGAATCTTGATCAGGTAGATCCTGAGATTTTAAAAGCCTATCATAAATTGGGTATTCCCTTAGAAGAGCAAAAATGGCTACAAGGGATTGCCGTGGATGCCGTGTTTGACAGCGTTTCCATCAAAACGACGTTTCAAGAGAAATTAAAAGAGGCGGGTGTGATCTTTTGCCCTATTTCAGAGGCTGTTCAGACCCATCCTGAGCTGATCCAGCAGTATTTAGGGAGCGTGGTGCCCATCGGTGATAACTTTTATGCGGCGTTGAATTCAGCGGTGTTCAGCGATGGCTCGTTTGTCTATATCCCCAAAGGGGTGCGATGCCCTATGGAGCTCTCAACGTATTTTAGAATCAATGCCAAAGGGACAGGTCAATTTGAGCGGACGTTGATTATTGCAGATGAAGACAGCACAGTCAGCTATCTGGAAGGCTGTACGGCCCCCATGCGTGATGAAAACCAGCTCCATGCGGCGGTGGTGGAGATTGTGGCCCTGAAGAATGCCACGGTCAAGTACTCGACCGTCCAAAACTGGTATCCAGGGGATGAAAATGGCCGAGGGGGCATCTATAACTTTGTCACCAAGCGGGGCGTGTGCAAAGGCGCGCATGCTAGAATTTCTTGGACGCAAATCGAGACAGGCTCTTCAATCACTTGGAAATACCCCAGTGTGATTTTACAAGGGGATTACAGTGTCGGAAGCTTTCATTCCGTAGCTCTCACGGGCAAATCCCAACAGGCCGATACGGGAACGAAGATGATTCATATCGGAAAAAACACACGTAGTACCATTATTTCCAAGGGGATCTCCATCGCCCATGGGCAAAACACCTATCGAGGGCTGGTACGTATCACGCCTTTGGCTGAGAACGCGCGTAATGTTACGCAATGTGATTCTTTGCTGTTAGGTCATCAATGTGGCGCGCATACCCTTCCCTCGATTGAAGTGAGAAACCCGACAGCGCAGGTAGAACATGAGGCGACGACCTCTAAAATCTCTGAAGACCAGCTGTTTTATTGCCAACAACGAGGGATTTCTGCAGAAGCGGCGGTTGCCATGATCGTCAATGGATTCTGCAAAGAAGTCTTTAAAGAATTGCCCCTGGAGTTTGCTGTCGAAGCACAGAAGCTCATGGAGTTAAGTTTAGAAGGCGCTGTAGGATAAATAAAAAATTTTGAAAATAGTTAAGAATGGGATCGATATTTTATGTTAAGCATACAAGATTTGCACGTCAGTGTAGGCGATAAAGCAATTTTAAAGGGTTTGTCCTTAGAGATTCATCCAGGTGAAGTCCATGCCATTATGGGCCAAAATGGGTCTGGAAAAAGCACCTTAGGCAATGTGCTCTCAGGTCGCCCTGGATATCAGGTCACGCAAGGCAGCGTGGTATTTCAAGGTAACAACGTATTGGAGATGTCTGTTGAAGCGCGGTCTTTGGCGGGGTTATTTTTGGGAATGCAATATCCCGTTGAGATTCCAGGGGTTACCAATATTTATTTTTTGCGAGCGATGGTGAATCAACATCGTCAACACCAAGGGTTGACAGAGTGGGATGCCACGGCATTTATGACCTTTATCAAAGAGCGCATGGCCGTCTTAGACATGGATCCACAGTTTCTAAAGCGAGGTTTGAACGCTGGGTTTTCAGGAGGCGAGAAAAAGCGTAACGAGATACTCCAGATGTTATTGCTGGAACCCGCTTTGAGTATCTTAGATGAGGTCGATTCGGGGCTGGATATTGATGCTTTGCAATGGGTTGCCAAAGGCGTCAATGCTTTCAGAGATCCCAAGCGTAGCCTGGTTTTAATCACCCATTATCAGCGCCTGCTCGATTATATTGAGCCTGATTATGTGCATGTGTTGGCGGACGGTAAGATTGTCCAATCGGGAGATAAAACCCTAGCGCACAGACTGGAGAAGATGGGTTATGCGGGATTCTAGTGTATTCAAAGATTTGCCTGTCATCGTGTTCAAATCAGGATATTATGATTTTCAAAAAGAGATCTCTGTTTTGGCACAGATACACACACAGGCGCATCAGGTATTGAAACTGCTGATTCCCAAAAATCAGCACGTGATACTGTATTACACACCTCAAAAAGGGCTGCCCTCAGTAGATATAGCGGTTGACATAGAAGCAGCAGGTGAGCTGATCTGGCTGTTTGAGGACAAGGCTTCAGGCACAGAGTCTGTGCATGTGAGTCTGGATGTCAGACTCATAGGGGAGCGAGCAATGCTAGAGGCAAATGGCATCTACCAACTCACAGATCATGCGCGAGGAACCTACTCGCTCAAGGTGGCTCATGAGGCTTCTTACACCTATTCCCATGTCACCTATGCAGGGATCATCAGGGGTCATGCCAAAGCAGTATTTGCGGCAAAAGCTGTGATAAGCCCTCATCTTCAGGGGGTTGAGGCGCATCAGAGCAATAAAAATCTTTTAAGATCTCACACAGCAGAAGTTATCACACGGCCTGAGTTGGAGATTGACTCGGAAGATGTAAAATGCAGCCATGGTGCAACCGTAGGTCAGCTGGATCCAGAAGCGTTGTTTTATTTGACCTCTCGAGGTCTATCAGAGTCCATGGCAATGGATTTATTAGAACGGGCTTTTCTCGTCTTTATCCAAGAGAAGTTAGACCAAGAGAAATTAGACCAAGAGAAATTAGAAAATTTTTTGAGAAAAGAGAATTAAACATGTGCGCGAGTCAAACCTTATCTCATACTCCTTTTTCTCCTGACGAGCTGAAAGCGCTTCGGGCAGATTTCCCAGCGCTGCATCAACGTGTTCATCGCAGATACCCCTTGATCTATCTGGACTCTGCAGCAACTGCTCTAAAGCCAAGAGCGATGATTGAAGCAACGCAGCGGTACTATCAAGAGAATGGTGCGAGTGTGCATCGTGGTGTGCATGCCTTAAGTCATCGTGCGACAGAGCAGTTTGAGGCCGTTCGAGATCACGTGAGAGATTTCATCAATGCACAAAAGTCTTGTGAGATCATCTGGACTAAAGGTACCACCGAGGGAATCAATCTGATAGCAGACAGCTTTTGTCAAGGGCATTGTCAACCTGGAGATGAGATTGTATTGTCCATGATGGAGCATCATGCCAATATTGTCCCGTGGCAATTGCAAGCTAAGCGTTATGGACTGGTTTTAAAGGTCATTCCATTGACGACGGAGGGCGATCTAGATCTCATGGCCTACCAGGCTTTGTTATCTCACAGAACGCGCCTGGTGTCTGTTTCTGGGCTGTCGAATGTTTTAGGCAGGGCTGTACCACTTCAGAAAATCATTGAGATAGCCCATCATAAACAAATTCCTGTGCTGGTCGATGCCGCGCAAGCTATTGTCCATGAAACGATAGATGTTCAGGCGCTCGCCTGTGACTTTCTGGTGTTCTCCGCCCATAAGCTCGGTGGGCCAACGGGTGTAGGGGTGCTGTATGCGCGCGAGGAATGGCTGAAAAAGCTTTCGCCCTACCAGGGGGGTGGCCATATGATTACGCACGTGTCCTTTGAGGAGACTTTGTTTCAGGAGGCGCCAGGGAAATTTGAGGCAGGCACGCCGAATATTGTTGGCGTATTGGGGTTGGGCGCTGTGATCCAGTCTCTCAAACAATGGGGGCTTTCTCGCATTCATGCAACGCTGAATCAATTGTCTGAGGTGATGATTCAAGAGTTTGCGCGGGTACCTGATATTCGCATTCTAGGGGCTTCAGGTGTGCGAGCGCCCATGATCTCTATGGTGCATCCGAGTGTTCATGCGCATGATCTTGCGATATTGTTGGATCGACAGGGGATTGCCCTGCGTGATGGGCATCATTGTGCGATGCCGTTGCACAAGGCATTGAAAGCTTCTTCGAGCCTTCGAGCCAGCGCATTTTTTTACAATACTTCAGATGAGATTGCTCAATGTGTTGATGCCTTGGTCAAAAGCATCAAGATAATATAGATTTTTATATTAATTTTTAATAGGAGTTTCAGGATGTCAAGCTTAGGTTTAAAAATAACACCTGCCGCCCAACAGTATTTGGAAGACTGGCGTCAGAAAACAGCAGGCGCCTGCGTGCTGGCACTGGGATTAAAAAAAACGGGGTGCTCTGGATTTGCCTATGATTTAAAAACTTTGGATAAAATCCCAGAAGGCTATACATCGGCTGTTTTGGAAGGCTCTCACACGTTATATTTGGAGAACCAGTATTGGGATTTGTTAGCACATTTGGAGATTGATCTTGAAGTGGGGAGTCTTGGGCTCAAAAAACTGGTCTTTCATAATCCAAAAGAGGCTGCTCGGTGCGGATGTGGCGAGAGTTTTAGTGTTAAAAGAGGGTGAATCCACGCATGAATTTGCAAGATATTAGCATAGTGAAACGTGACATCGAGGGGACTTTAATTCCCTATGGCCAGCCTGTCACTTTAGTGCCTGGAACAGAAGTCCTTGTTACACAAGCCTTAGGCGGGAGCTTTACGCTGAATGTGAATGGAAATTTGGTGAGAATATCCGGACAAGATGCAGATGCCATCGGGAAAACGCCCCCGATTTTACCCTCTGATAGTTTTATCGATAAAAATCAAGAGGTTACGAAAGAAACGCTCTTGGAGCAACTGAAAACATGTTACGATCCCGAAATTCCTGTTAATATTGTTGACTTAGGACTGGTGTATGAGCTCACGCTCACCGTCTTGGACTCGGGGATTCACGTCGGTGTGCAGATGACCTTAACTGCTCCCGGTTGTGGTATGGGGCCGGTGCTCGCACAAGATGTTGAGCAGAAGCTCCTGATGATCCCGGGTGTGCAGGGTGTGGATGTGGTGCTGGTTTTCGATCCGCCGTGGACCTCTGATCGCATGAGTGAAGCGGCAAAGTTGGAGCTGGGGCTCTTCTAGTTCTAAAGGTGAGTTCTGAATTGAAAAGTTACAAAAATTTTTGGAGAACAACATGACATTGACCGTAGAAGAACGTATTCAAAAGAGCTTTAATGTACCTGTTTCTGAGCTCTTGGCCTCGTATGCTAAGCAAGGTAAAACGTCAAAACAAGTGGCTGAAATTCTCCAGTGTGGCGTCAGTAACGTACGCCGCATCGCCCGCAAATACAATGTTCGATTCAATCAACCCTCGCCTCAACCCAGCATCATTCACACCGGCGAGTTTCTGGCAAAAAAAATTAACCCTACTAACTTTTTGTGCCGCGCTTGGAACCGTATGGCGGACGCATAACCCTGTACATCAGAAAATATGAGAGCCGTATTTCCAGGAACCTTTGACCCTTTTACGCTGGGCCATTGGGACATTCTCAATAAAGCACGACGCCTTTTTGCCGAGGTTGTCGTGCTGGTGATTGATAATTCCGAAAAGAAAATATTTCAGCCGCTGTCCGAGCGGCTTCAGGCCATTCGCAATTTGGCGCCCCAAGATATTGTGATCGACACCATGTCTTCGCAAGCCCTTTTGGCTGATTTTGTGAGGTCTCATGGCATTGGTGTGATTGTACGAGGCTTGAGACACTCTTCTGATTTTAACTACGAATGGCCAATGGCCCATATGAATGCAGTCTTAGCGCCCGAGTGTCAAACGATTTTTCTCATGCCAGACCCGGAGCATATGCACATCTCATCGACGATGGTACGTGAAATTTTAAAACGCAAGGGAGATGCTTCGGCGTTTGTTCCTCCACAGCATAAAATTTTTAATAAATAATTTAATAAATATTGACATTTATATAAAATTAAAATAGAATAACCAGGCAATGGTCGCACAGGGATGTGCATGCAAGGATGCAGGCCGTTGTCTTATCTATTGTTATCGTTGAAGTCATATCTCCCGGTGCGCCTCGCAGTTCACCGGGTTTTTTCTTTTAAAATCGGGTATAATCACTTCGGTTGAAAAAAATAAGAGGGAAGCTTCTATGGAGAATCGGTCTTTTACCTTTGATGATGTATTGCTCATCCCGTCCTATAACCATTATGAATCCAGGCGCTTAGTCGATTTCAGTGTGACAGATCGTTCGGGAAAATTGTCTTTAAAGCTTCCTGTCTTGACGGCCAACATGGATACCATCACCGAGCATGCCATGGCCAATTTTATGGGCGAGCGAGGGGGCATGGGTGTTTTGCATCGATTCATGTCCA
>JAHFRR010000164.1 GCA_023266165.1 Thiotrichales bacterium | reverse complement strand
CCTGAGCGTGCGGGGCAATCAAGTACGCATTGGTATTACAGCCCCTCAAGAGGTTGAAGTGCATCGTGAGGAGATTTTTGAACGGATTCATGGTGTTGAGGATCTGGATGGCGCTTTCAAAAAATAATATTGACGGTGCCTGTGAGGGCCCTCTGGATAGAATGGGTGTCTCTCTGATTGGGTCAAAGGTGCAGTATACGTTGCCTGTGGGCTCGCATCAGGTCGACCTGATGCCTTTGATAGGGCAATTTATCCAACTCAGCTATCTGGGGTATAGCATCTGTCAAGCGTGTGGCTTGGCTTTAAAAAAAAGTTATCAACAAGGGTATTGTTACCCGGCGACGCAGCGCCTAGCCAGCTGTGATCTTTGTATTCTGAAGCCCGAACTGTGCCATCATCATTTAGGGACGTGTCGAGAGCCGCTGTGGGGTAGGCAGCATTGCTTTCAGCCCCATCGGGTGTATTTGGCAAATTCATCGGGTTTGAAAGTCGGGATCACTCGTGCCAGCACGCTCCCGACGCGCTGGTTAGATCAAGGGGCCAGTCAGGCCATTTCTTTATTGTCTGTCAGTACACGCCGTTTATCAGGCTTGATTGAAGTGTTATTGAAAAAACATGTGAGCGATAGGACCGCATGGCAGCAGATGCTCAAGGGTGTCCCTTCTTGGGAAGAGATGTGCGCGCAGAGAAACAGGCTGTTAAATTTAATCTCAGAAGATTTAAAAGAGATTGACGTGAAAGATATCCAATTATTAGAGGAGCCCCCTCAAGCGTTTGAATATCCTGTGCTAGAGTATCCGACAACAGTCAAATCACTCAGCTTTGACAAAACACCTGAGATCAGCGGAAGATTATTGGGGATCAAAGGGCAGTATTGGATTTTGGAAACAGGCGTTTTGAACATTCGAAGTTTTACTGGTTACCAGATTCGCCTGGAAGCTCAGCATCCTCTGAAGATCCAACCGATTCTTCGCGTTTATCCTTATGCCCAAAGCCCTCTTTGCGGGGCTGCCCGCTGAGTTCAGCGCGTAGGTGCTCTCGCATTTGCATAAACTCATGTTGAGCCTGCAAAATCTCGCTTCGAAGGGCAAACACCTGTTCATCGCTTTCAGACTTCAAGTGGCGAATCTGACCTTCACCATGGGCTAAATGCAGACGCGTTTCTTCAAGAACGCTTTCATATTGACGGCTGCTGGCATTCGCCGCTTCTCTGGCTTGATTGACGCGCGTCAGCAGATCTTGCGTTTGGCTGAGCAAGGTTGAGAGGGTGTTTGGCAGAGTGTCGTGCATGAATGAGAATTCAGATTGTCAAATAGAATCAGTTAACAGATAATACCTCCCTTCAGGCCCAAAATCAATGGATAGGTTCTCGATATGTTCAAATCCGTCTTTTCTAAACTCAAACAGGGGCTCTCTCAGTCTAAAGAGCGCTTAGGACATCAGCTTTCTCAGCTGTTACGGGGCAGAAAAAAAATTGATGCGGATGTCTTAGTGGCTTTGGAGGCATTGCTTTTGAAAGCGGATTTGGGTGTCGATGTGACGGAAAAGATTTTAGAATCGCTGACAGCACAGGTGAATCGCCATGAACTGCAGGATACAGAAGCGCTCTACCAGGCGCTTTGCGCCGATCTCACCCAACGATTATTGCCCTTAGAGCAGCCGTTGGTGATTCCTGCGCATCAGTCTCAACCCTTTGTGATCTTGATGGTGGGTGTGAATGGCGTGGGGAAAACGACAACGCTTGGCAAGCTGGCTTTGCAGCTGAAAACGCAGGGGCATCGCGTGATGCTGGCTGCAGGCGATACCTTTCGCGCGGCAGCAGTGGAGCAACTGGAGGTATGGGGTGAGCGTACAGGCATTCCTGTGATCGCCCAATCTCAAGGCTCAGACAGTGCTTCTGTTATCTATGATGCGCTACACTCGGCCATGGCCCGAGAGATGGATGTTTTGATTGCTGATACAGCAGGGCGTTTGCAAAATAAAGAACATTTGATGCAGGAGTTGGCTAAAATCATTCGTGTGATGAAAAAGCTAGATCCGACTGCACCTCATGAAGTGCTCTTGGTTTTAGATGCGGGGAGCGGCCAGAATGCATTAAGTCAGGCGCAGGTATTTACATCGATGGTAGGGGTGACGGGGCTTGCCTTGACGAAGCTCGATGGCACAGCCAAAGGAGGTATTGTGTTTGCACTGGCGGAGTCCCTGAAGCTGCCCATTCGGTGCATCGGGGTAGGTGAGCATCTTGAAGATCTACAGCGATTTGATGCTAAAGATTTTTCAAGCGCATTATTGGGAATTGAAGAGCCACCTCACAGCGCATCATAATTCATAATTCCATGATGACACCCATGATGACTCTATTGCCATTCGGGCACAATCTTTCTAAGATGCTTTATCTCCCAAGGAATTGGATGGCAGCAGGGAATATAAGGCAGGTCTGGCATGGCATTAAGTGTGATTGTATTGGCGGGTGGAACAGGGTCTCGCATGGGGTCTAAGATCCCTAAGGTATTACATAAATTAGCAGGTAAGCCTTTATTGGAGCATGTGATCCACACAGCAAAGTCTTTATCGCCTGATAAGATCTTTGTCGTGTATGGTCATATGGGTGAGCATGTCCGTAGTCAAATGGCGCATCTGGATGTCTTGTGGATTGAGCAGTCTGAACAATTAGGGACGGGGCATGCAGTGATGCAAGTGCTGCCGTATCTGAATGAAGCACATCAGGTTTTAATTCTTTATGGCGATGTGCCTTTGATCAGTCGCGAGACATTGGCGCATTTTGCCCAATCAACCAGCCCACATCAATTGGGATTGTTGACTGCCACTGTTGAGAATCCCACGGGATTAGGGCGTATTCTGCGGGATGAATATCATCAAGTGTTGGGCATTGTGGAGCACAAAGATGCCAGCGAAGTTCAGCGTCAGATTCGAGAAATCAACACAGGGATTTACTGCGTTCCAGCGAAGCAACTCAAAGATTGGATCGGGCGGTTAGAGAATAAAAATTCGCAAGGGGAATACTATCTGACGGATATCGTACGTTTTGCTCGTGAAGACCAT
>JAHFRR010000163.1 GCA_023266165.1 Thiotrichales bacterium | reverse complement strand
CTCTTTTCAGTGGTTTAACGTCACTTTTGTTAACTTTTGTATACAAGAACGTGGGATTTCAAAATCAGCCATTGGCGACACAAAGATTATTGGCTGAAGAGGTTGTTCAGCACCCGAGCGTAAGTCTTCCATGGTTGCGAGCAGAAGCAGCTACGATTGTTGCTCTCGCCTGTACTACTGTTGGGGGTGCTTGCGGGGTGGTTGGTGAGTTTGCGTCGCCATCATAGCGTGATGCGCCTTGTGTGTTTAGGTTGGGGTATTCAACTTCGCTCTCGAAACTGGTTCATCACCAGTTTGCGTTTGGTGGGCGAGAGTCTGTCTAGCATGGTGATCCCCTCTAAATGATCAAACTCATGCAATACGCACCGTGCAGAATAGCCACTTTCTGAATGCGTGAAAATCTTGCCGTGACGATCAAGCGCCTCGATGGTAATAAACTCAGGGCGTGCAACCTGAACAGAGATGCCAGGAAAGGACAGGCAGCCTTCTTGCAAAATGATCTCACCTGAGGTTTCAATCAGCAGTGGGTTGATAAACACTTGTGGGTTGGATTTGTCATTTGAGACATCTCGAACAAACAGCCGCAGAGGTTCTCCTACTTGGTTTGCAGCTAATCCAATGCCATTTTCAGCGTACATGGTTTCGAACATGTCATCAATTAAAATCTGCAGCGCGGCATCAAAAACTTCAATAGGCTTGGTTTTGTGTAATAAAATGGGATTGGGAAATGACAGTACGCGTCGAATGGCCACGATGTAAAAAACTCTCTTGATGATCTCTATTGCTTAATTATACCAAAAAATAGAAATGCGTGCAGGGGGGTATTTTAGCTATATTGCCGCAGCGAATAGGCAAAAAGAGGGTCTAGCACTCTATAATCACCTTTTCTAAGGCTGGGAACCCAAGGATCTTCTTGGGTAACTTGATCAATGAAATCTTTTTTAACAAGCTGCTCTAAACTGCCTTTTGTACTGGAGCTGGAGAGACCCACTTCTGTGGAGACTTTGATAGAGTAAGGCTCGGCGGTTGGATTGGCAGCAAGGTATTTCAAAAGCTTTTGTTGATTGAATGCCAAAGGCTTGATCTCTGAGATGAGGCGTCTGTGCTCTGCTTGATAACACGTATGCCACGCTTGAATGACCTGGTTTTCATCGGGAGGGGTTTTCGCTTTGAAGATTTCATGGGAAAGCATGTTCACATAAAAAGGGTGGAGCTCCGTTAACACCATGATTTTTCGAAGCACAGGATCACTGAGTTGTATGCCCCATTTTTCCTGTGCAGCTTCTTGTATATAGGGTTTATAGCTGTCTGACGACATTCTTTCAAGATTGATTTTATCACAGAGCATGTACAATGGCTTGGCTCTGTCGTCAAAGATCTGTAGCAAAAGCCCACGATTGCTCCCTGAAAAAATAAATTCCAGTGCATCCGTATCTTGAGCAATATTTCGAATGGCGCCTTGTATACTGCTAGCGCTTTCAGCGTTTTGAATATCCTGAAACTCGTCAATAAAAATAATCGCCTTCTTGTTTTCTGTTTTCGCCAAATAAGACAATGCCCGTAAGGTGTCATAGATTTGCTCGACCGCTCCAACGCTGGGAGAATCATGCCCTACTTGCAGCTCAAAGCCGCTGACATGCAGGCCAATTTTAATATGGGTAAATAGTTTTTGAAGCAAGGCTGCTGTTTTCTGGGTGGGTGTCATCATGTGTGACAAGAGCTTCCCAATACCATCGAGTATCCGTCGTGTGATCGCTTTGTCATTATGTGCGAGAAATAAATCAATATAGGCGCAAGGCAGCATCATCTCTTCCACCACACGATGTACCAGCGAAGATTTTCCATATCGACGGGGTGAGACCAACACAGTGGGTCTTGCAAGTTGGATATTATGCTTTAGGAGCGCTCGTTCCTCGATGCGATTACAGAAGCGATTACCTTTGGCGAGCTTTAATGGAAAGTAATCTTGTGCTTGCATAGAAGGGCCCTTATTCGTGAAAGTCATTTCGTCAGTCTGGTTTCGCAAATACAGTTTCGGTAAACCCGTTTCGGTAGTTCCGTTGCGGACTTTACGAAATTATAGGAGGGATCGAGCGAGATAGCAATAGAGTGGGATCAAGAAGCGCCTGCAAGTTCTCAGCTAAACCCCTAGCACTCGCTTTCTCCAGCGATAGTTGCGATAGGCATGCAGTGCGCTGTAAACCACTAAAAACACGGTGAGGCTCAGGTATAGCGCGACCAGGAGATAAGCGCTGCAAAGCGCGAAGGTCTTGTGCGAGCGCTCATACCAGCCGCCGAGCAGTTGATAGCCAAGACCTAGGAAGAAATCAAGGATGAGCAGTGCGGCATAGCGTCGATAGAGCTTGATTCTATGCCATTGCCATTGCAAGACATCACCTGGCTTCGCGTTTGGATAGCGGTGAGGATGAATGCGTGTGGCGCGAAACCAGAAGATGCCGAGGATCAGGCCGAAGAGGATGACAAACATTGTGTTACTGCCAAACATCGCTTGCGGTGTTCACCAGGGCTTGAACAGCAGCATCTGAGCCTGGATAGCCTTCTTGCAAGCGCGCTATGCCTTGTGGCCCTGGGCTTTTGAAGATAAACGCAGGGGTGCCGACACTCACCAAAGACGCTGCAAAGTTGAAATTCGTTTTCAGAATCGCTTGAACTTCAGGAGAGGGGTTTTTCAAGGGCGTTATGGCACCTTCCTCTTGTGCGTCATTGAAATTCGCTTCGTTGGTTTGAAGAGCTTGAGCAGGGTCTTGTGCGGATAAAATCGCGGCGGCTTTCCCCAAGCTGCTGGGTTTCAAGAAGCCTACCAAAATCCATCGTACTTGCACATCGCCCTCTGCGATCAAGGGTTGCAACGCAGCAAAAGTCTTGTGGCAGAAAATGCAGTTGGGATCAATCACAATCCAGAGCTTATGCGGCGCGTTTTCATGGCCTTGCATGATATAACGCGTGCTAGAGGCTTTTTGAAGCGCTTGGCGTGCTAAGCCGGATTCAAGATAGTGAGTAAACCCATATTGCTCTAAGGTTTCATGCTGAATATTGAAAGTCGTGGCGG
>JAHFRR010000041.1 GCA_023266165.1 Thiotrichales bacterium | reverse complement strand
GGATCAAGCAAAATATCGAACGCGCCATTTTGAATATGAGTCATACCATTCGCGTGCCCGTTCACGTACTTAAAGCGTTAAACAGCTGCATGAGAACCCTGAAAACGCTAAGAGATACCTTTGGGCGCGAGCCTACGAGAACTGAACTGGCACAAGCCTTGGGGACAGATGCCAGCGAAATCCAGAAGATTTTATCCGCCACCAAACACACAGAGTCTCTCGATGCCTTCTACGAAGATTCAAATCGACCGGTATTAGAGACCCTAGATGCCCAACTGGAAAGCGATGACACCCCTGAGGCGTGCGCTCAGACCAACGGTATCAAACATCTCCTCAATCGCTGGATCGACAAGCTCCCGCGCATTCAGCAAGAGATCCTCTCCATGCGATTTGGTCTACGCGGACATGACATCTACTCGCTGGAAGACATCGGCGAGATCGTAGGCTTCACCCGCGAACGCGTGAGGCAATTGCAAGTGGCTGCCCTTAAAAAACTTTCCAGCTTTGCAGCAAAAGAGGGGCTGTCACTATCGGATTACCTTTAAAAGACGCTCAAAAAAATTGACTCAGATCAATGATGTGTGAAAAATACTGCTGATCTACAACCTCAGGGCTCACGCCATTCACATGAATCAGCACTGGCCTATAAGAAATATTTTTTGGAATCTTCAACCGCTGAATTTTTTGTTGAACTTCGTGAATCACACTGGGCTGAATACATGACTTTGAGAATTTAATCTCACAAATATACAGGCTATTCATACGGGTTTGTATCAAGTAGTCGATCTGACAGCCTTCCTGCCTCGCAGTTTTCGTCTGAAAAAAGGGATTATCAGACACAATCTCATCGGGCTTAAGATTGAGAAGTGGCAATAACAACGCACGATTGCTCAGCACTAAATTTTCAAATTGCAATCCCATCAATGTATCCCATCCAGGGAGCGTGGCCAGACTTTTATCTTCAAAGCGCCCTTGCAATACTTTATCCTTGACGGGCTGAATACATCGCAAATAGAACCTTAAATAATTATCTGAAATACGATAATGACTAAGCTTCGACGCTTTACCTGTCAGCAAATGCCAGGTGAAGTCACGCTTTAAAAACCCGGATTTCACCAGCTCATCCAAATACTCACTGACAACCCCACTGCCCTCAATCTTGAGCTGTTGGCAAATTGCCTGGTAATCACAATACCCTTCCCGAATGACCTCTAGAATTCGTTTGAAAACCTCACTTTTTTTGCCAAAAATATCCGTAAAAATATGCTCAAACTCATTGAACAAAAGCCCTGAGGACTGAAAGCAGAGCCGCTTAATATTGTCTTCTGCAGACAATGAAGGCTGAATTTCTTCTAGATATTTTGGAATGCCCCCTGTCACGGCGAGAACCTTAAATTTTTCATACGCGGAAATTCTATTTTTCTGCGCACCCCAAAATGTATTGCACTCTACCAACGAGAGTGGCTCCAGGGTCAAGCTCAGTGAGACCCTCCCTAAAAATCCAGTGCTACTGAGAATATTTTTTTCAATCCACGCAGACACCGAACCACATAAAATTAAAATCAGCTCTGGATTTTTCTTAAATTCCAAGTCCCACGCATTTTTCAGTTTCCCTACAAAATCAGAATCTTTTGATCCCATCCAAGAAATTTCATCTAAAACAATCACTACCCGCCCTGCCCTCGTACGGGTTGCAAGACGTAAAAACAGATCGTTCCAACTCTCTTCTTTAAAAGCAGGTTCATTGAAGGCATGACCCAATTGCCAACCAAATTCATCGAGCTGTGTCTGCTTCGTTGTTTTATCGGTGGGAGGCAACCCAGAGAAAAAATACATTTTAAGTTTTTTACCAAACTCTTGGATCAATCGGCTCTTGCCAATACGACGTCGCCCCTTAATCACCACAAGGCTTGCAGAGCTTTTCTTTAATAAGAAATTCAACGAATCCAGCTCTTGCTTTCTGCCAATAAACAGATCCATTTTCACACCCAATTGTCGATTTGCCGCAACGACCTTCACTATAAACTCATTACGCCAAAAAAGCAAATGTCGATTTGCCGCAAAAAATTTAGGGGGTAATCCATAGCGCCAAAACAGCAAATGTCGATTTGGCGTAAAAAATTAATACCGATCATCACTCAGTTCAGCCGCCATTTGAAACCATTCTGCTGCCGCTTGATAGTCGACAGACTCACCATCCAAGCCAAAATAAGCGTCTAAACCCCGCTGCATCGGCTTGACGCTATCAGGTGTTGGATCCGCAGCGATATAATACCAAAGCGCTGCGAGCTGGAAGTCTTGAGGCACACCCTTGCCATATTGATACATAAAACCCACTTCTAATTGCGCCCGATGGCTCCCCTGTCCTGCATATTGCTTTAAAACAGGAAAGGCTTGCTGAAACTTTTCTGCTTGAAACCAAGCAGTTGCCTGCCCTTCTGTGGGATGGGTCAGCACGACGTTTGTGATTTGATAGGGTTTTAAAATAGCTTCCGCCTGCACACCCATTTTTTGATGCCACAGGGCATAGTCAGGCAAACCCCTACCAAAGGCTATACCCCCCACACTGAGGAGCATGCTGAAAAGCACCATGATGATCGCCCAAAGCCTAAATTTTTGATGCATCTTGTTCCTTATTTTTTATTTTATTTTTTAAATTTATTTTAAAAATTATTTTAAAAATAACTGCTCAACCGCAATTCTATCGAACACAAAGTCTTTACCACAAAACTCGCAGGTCAAGTTGATGTGTGTATGCTCATCGAGAATCGACATCGCCTCTTTTTTCCCTAAACTCAGCACAGCGTTTTCAAACCGTTTTTCTCGATCCTCACAGCCATAGGTTAAACTCTCAGGGTCCATCAGTCTGATGAGATCTTCATGAAACAACTGTGTAAGCAAGGTCTTAAGAGGCTTTTCAAATACCTCTTGCGCCGTTACAGTGTCTGCAAGCGCACGCACATAACGAAAAGCGTCTTCCTGAAGATCTCGCCCGTCATCGGGTAAAACTTGCCATAAAAATGCCGCATAGCGACCCGCATGTTCAAAGCACTGGATTTTTGTGAGAATCTGCTCAGACTGCAAAAAATAATGTTCCAATGAGGGGATCAACCCCCCAGGAACTGCCTCAACAATGCTTTGATAATGCTGGGCGACAGCGTCTGGCTGATAGATCACGCCTAAGGTGCCTTTCTGCAAATCTTGTGTTTTTATGTCCCCAGAGGCCGTTTGAAGTGCTGCACGAATATGGCCTGACTGGGTTGCCTGAGCGGATAAAAGCTTGATACTCCCCGTCCCCTGAAATTGCAATAAAATCTTCCCGGATTGCTTACCAATACCCCCCAGCAACACGGCAGAGAGCAAGGCTTCTGCCAATAAAGTTTTTTCTTCAAGCGAGTACGCACGCGTTTGTAAAGCTTTCTGCACTGTGTGATCCAAAAAAACTGCAGTCCCACGAATAGGCCTATTTTCAAAAAGCCATCGTTGACGTATGTCAAATCCCTGCAACATGGTGCATACACCCTCTTATCTCTGATATTTCCTGATATGATAGGCCCTCTATTGTGTCACAAGAGTGCGTAAACCACCATGGATATTCACCCAAAATCTTTTAAAACGACTTTGCTTACACTTCAAAATCAAATTTTTGACATGCTTCGGCACGTGGATCCCAGCCTCAAAATTCAAGAAGACTCATGGACGCGTGAAAACCAGGGCGGCGCAGGCATCACACGCGTGGGGTCTGGCGCCTTGATCGAGCAAGGCGGCGCGAATTTCTCTCATATCACAGGCCACCCCCTCCCATCCTCTGCAACCCAACACAGGCCTGATCTCAAAGGCAGCCGCTTTGAAGCAATGGGGCTCTCTTGCGTGATTCACCCCACCAACCCTTATATTCCAACGACACACGCCAATATTCGGCTTTTTATTGCCACGCCAGAGCAGGGTGAGCCTGTATGGTGGTTTGGGGGCGGATTTGATCTCACGCCTTATTATTTCTGCGAAGCGGATGCTCTCTACTGGCATCAAAAAGCCAAGACCTGCTGTGATCTTACGGATGCTCAGCTCTACCCCGAATTGAAGAAAGCCTGTGATCAGTATTTTTATCTCCCACATCGCAAGGAGGCACGAGGGATTGGAGGTTTATTCTTTGATGACTTCAATCGCTTTGATTTTAAGACCTGCCAAGCTTTTACAGAGCGCGTGGGACATACTTTCATAGAAGCCTATACGGCCCTGTTACATCAACATCAAAACGATCCCTATGGTGAGCGCGAGCGCCTCTTTCAAGCCTATCGTCGAGGTCGTTATGTTGAGTTCAATTTGATTCATGACAGGGGGACTTTGTTTGGCCTGCAAACGGGCGGTCGCACGGAATCCATCTTGATGTCACTCCCCCCGCAGGTACGCTTTGGTTATGGCTATCAACCTGAGCCCAATACCCCTGAGGCTGAGCTTGTGAACCTCGTCTCCTCAGCACCCAGAGAGTGGCTCTAGAGGACAACTTTCTTGACCCACTGACTCTTCGCTCTCAAATACACCGGGTTGACATCGCACGCACCTTGAAAATCTCCTGCCACTGAGGCCTGCGCTAAAGCACGCATACTCTGCGCGCTGATCTCAAAGGGCATGCCTGCAAAACCCATTTGGCTTTTTAAGCCCTCAGGATGATCTGTGAGAAAAAAATCAACACCAGGTTCTTGCAATAATTGAGCCAGCTCAGATAGTTCAAGGGCTTGATCAGGCTTGACAGGTACCATCACCTGGCTTTTAAAATCTAAATGGTAGAGACCCTGATACACTTCCCCCAGTTTCGCGTCATTTAAAATTAAAACTTGGGTTAAGACTTGAGCGCCTTCTTGATATTTTTCATAATAGCACTGTGCGCCGATCTGTAAGCTGGACAAGGGTAAGAGAGGGATATCATAAGCCAACGCCAATCCTTGAGCGACTGCAACGGCCAGTCGACACCCGACAAAACTCCCAGGCCCCACCCCCACCACAATGCTCTTTAGATCTGAAGCACTCAGCTTCGCTTGCATCAATAAATGCTGAATCTCACACAAAATCCGCTCGTGCTGGTTTCTTTCAAGCAGCTCCTGGAATCCAAAGAACGCCCCCTCAGCATCTTCAAGCCCTAACGCGCAGAGCGATGTGGACGTTTCAATAAAAAGCCGAGGAAAAGTTTTAGACAAAGTTTTAGACATAAAACAGATCTTGAAGAATGAACTTGTTGAAATTTAAGAGAGAAAGTATACTCTAAAACAACTTCATATCACAAGTCTTTTGGGGGCTGCCGCGCATGCAATACCTGATCGCAATGCTCGTCTGCATCACCGCTTTGGCCAGCTTTATCAATTATAAATTCATGCATCTTCCTAAAGTGATTGGGCTCACCCTCATCACCTTAGGGCTCTCTGGGATCCTGATGATTCTTTTGGCCATCGGCCAATTTTGGGTTACCCCCTTGAAAACCTTTTTGACAGGCATTGATTTCAGTCGCACGGTCATCAATGGCATGTTAAGCTTTCTGCTCTTCGCCAGCGCCTTGCATATCAATGCTCTCGAGCTTTCCGCCCATAAAAAAGTGGTTGCGACCCTCGCCACCCTCAGTGTTTTTATCTCATGTATCCTGATTGGCCTGTCGATCTGGTGGCTGGCTTCTTTATTGGGAATTGAAATCCCGCTGATCTACACCCTCCTTTTTGGCGCTTTAATTGCTCCCACAGATGCCATCTGCGTCATTGGCGCTTTAAAGCAAACCCTTACGCCTAAAGCTATCCGCATGAAAATCACAGGAGAGTCTTTATTTAATGACGCGGCAGGGATTGTCTTGTTTGTCTTGATCTTGGAGATCGCCCATGGCGCACATGATAAACTCCACCTGCCCTCGATTTTATTTCTCCTTGCCCGAGAAGGGTTAGGCGGGTTGCTGCTGGGGTATGTGCTGGGAAAAGCCACATCCTATTTTTTAAAACAGCTGAACCATGACGAAACGGCGATTTTACTGACGTTGGCCCTGGTGACGGGGGGATATAGCATCGCGATGGCCTTGCACGTCTCTGGCCCCATTTGCATGGTGCTGGCAGGCCTGATTGTAGGGAACCACTGCCGCAGCAGCCACATCTCACAAAGCACGGTCTTTCGACTTTATCAATTTTGGCACTTGGTCGATGATATTCTCAATTCGTTTTTATTTGTGATGATCGGCCTTGAGATTTTATCCATTCATACCGGCTGGATCCCCTTCGGAATTGGGGTACTGGCGTTCTTTATTATTTTAGGCGTCCGCATGATCAGCGTGGCCGGCCCCTTGCTGATCCTGGAGCCTCTCTCGCAATTCAGCTGGAAAGTCTTAAGCGTCATGACCTGGGGAGGTATGCGCGGCGGACTGTCTGTCGCCCTCGCCCTCGCTATTCCTCAAGGCGAACATAAAAGTTTAATTGTCAGCATCACCTATTCTGTGGTCGTGCTTTCCATTATCTTGCAAGGCTTAACGCTCAGACCCTTGATTCAACGACTGTACCCAACCCCCGCGCCTCATGCGTGATGTCACATCTTTGTATAGCCCTCAGCTGCATCATTTGCTGGCTGAGTACAGCAGCAACAAAAATAGCGCCACCAAGATGTCTGAACGCGCGCTGGAGCGGGAACCGCTGTAGATGGCAACTCACCCGCTTGTGTCCGCCCTTCATGAGACTCCATAAAACCATGCAATCCCTCTTGGATCTGCCGCCCTATCTCTGCTGGCAACGTAACGATACCACCCCCAACTGCAATACGGGGCTTCTCTTTTGCATGTTCCGCGGACGTATTGACCCACAATAGCAAATCCCATCCCTGGCGAAGATCCTCTGTGATACTTTGCAAATCCCTAGCAACCCATCCTTCATGCCCCTCATCTCCAAAGCTTTTATGTGTACGATACCCTACCATCGTTGTGATGGGCGCAATGCGAATAAATGGCGCCAAATCTGCATATCCAGAAGCAGTGTCCTGTAACAACACGCATAACTGCAACATCACGGCAGCTTGATTCGACCCCTTTACAATCGTAAGATCCAGCCCTGCCGTTGTCTTTCCAGAAGCATAAGCTTTATGAAAATGCGCACTCTGATCTGCATTGGCAGAATAGGTAATCATAATACCCTTCATACCTGTAGCTTTACGACCCCGCGCAGTCTCCGCAATTTTTACCGCTTGGTCTCTGGCAGAGATGTTAGTACCTGCTTCACTCTGAAAAGGCAGATAAAAATAAGATGCTGTACCTTGCCACATAACCACTCCTTCTTTTTTGATGCTCATCAAATCCAATAGCTTCATTCTAGCATTCTTCTTAAAAAATAAAACACATGGAAACCCTCACCTCGTCGTCCTGACACAGCAGCGCAGGCGTCAAGATCCACTAAAGTATCCACACATCTTGCTGAGATGCTTGATTGGCAAGGCTTTCTTATTCCCTCCTCCCTTGCGGAGGAGGGAATAAGAAAACCTTACCAATTCAATAGGTTAGAAAGATGTGTGCATGCCGTAGCCCACAAGGGGAGAGGGGACAAGATAAGCCATGACAATCAAGCATCTCAGCAAGATGTATGGATACCTTAGCCCCTAAAGGAAGGCGGCAGTGAAAAGCCTGATATTTTATTTAGCATAAATTTTTTAATGGGACAGCCCTGATACCTCTCACACCTTTCTCACCTGCTGTGTGACTCAACATTTGTGACTCAAACCCCATTGCCCCCATGCCTTGCAAGCGGTACACTGACAACAAGCTTTTTTGGAGACCCCTATGCACACCCACAACAACAATCCCCAAGAACTTGAGCATTTCGCAAAAAGCGCCCCCGAATGGTGGGATCCTTTAGGCCCTAACCAGCTCCTACACCAGCTGAACCCCGTGAGATTACACTATCTCATGCGGCACAGCGATCTTAAAAATAAAAAAATTTTAGACATTGGCTGCGGCGGCGGTATTTTCTCTGAAAGCCTTGCGATACAAGGCGCACATGTCACAGGCCTGGATCTATCAGAGGATCTCATCATGATGGCCAAGATCCATCAACTCGAAAGCCATCTCACGATCGACTATCAGCTTCAGAGCGCAGAAGATCACGCCCTCCAGTATCCAGAGGCGTATGACATCATCACATGCATGGAGATGTTAGAACACGTGCCAAACCCCCAAAGCATTCTTTATGCGATCTCGCATTTATTAAAGCCCAATGGCTCGGTGCTGCTCTCAACCCTAGATAGAAGCCCGATATCTTTTCTAACAGCCATTGTGGGAGGAGAGTATCTCTTGAAGAAGCTCCCCAAAGGCACCCATCATTATGACCAGTTCATTCGCCCTGGCGAACTCACACGCGCGCTGCGCGAAGCAGGCCTCACCCCTCTGGATATCCAAGGCGTGCGCTACAATCTCTTGAAGCAGTCTTTTGAAGAATGCTCAAAAACACATGTGAATTACATGGTACTGGCCCAAAAATGCGAGCATTAACCCCTCTGGATACTTATCTTTCTAAACGCGGCGATGATTTTTATTATGCCTGCTTGAAAACCCCTGCCGCAAAGGCCTTTCCAGCCAAAGTCATTCAAGCATTGTGGGAATGGGTGGTTCAGATCTCAGAAGCCTCTAAAGACCCTGAAATTGCCCAGAAGAAGCTCGCCTGGTGTCGCCAGGACATTGACAGCATCTATCTAGGCAATCCCACGCATCCGATCACGCAAGCACTGGTACCTATTGTTCAAGCCTGCCAAATTCGGCAAAGCCAACTGGCAGCGCTCATTGAAGCTTCCACACTCACCCTTTCCACCCAGTTATTTGAAACTCAAGCCTCGCTGAATCAACATTACCAACATCTGGGTGGGCTGCGCCTTACGCTGCTTTCTCAAGTCCTCACCCCCCATCTCGTCCATCCAGCCCATCCAGCACAAGAGAAAGCTTTGCATACCCTAGGTATTGCCCAAGAGATTATCCGACACTTGCAGTTTTTTAAAAAACATCTGATGCATCAACGCCTCTATCTACCGCTGGAGACTTTTTCCGATGGAGAACAAGGCGCATACGCCTTTCTGAGCAACCCGGGGCCTTCACCTGTGATCACTGCGCTGTTTCAACACCAAGCCCAGCTCGCCTTGGACTTATTCAGCGCTGAGTCTCATCTGGAAACCCACATACACCCTATTATTTTCAATGATCTCAAGCTGTCCCGACAGATGCTGGGCTATTTGATCAAAGAGCAATTTCCCGTCTTGGATCAACCGCCTCTGCTGTCACCCATTCGACGACTATGGGCGGTGGTGTGAGATATGACAAAACTCCTGAATGTGACAGTATTTGAATCTTTCAGATCCTCCACACCCAATCGACACAGGCTTCCCTGAGCACCCTGGATCCACAAAAATTTTACACCATCCCATACCCACGGTGCTCCCAGTGGGCACGAGGATGTAGGCACAACGCTGTGCACAGGCATATTGAGATAGCGCTGCCAGATTTTATCAGGCGCTTGAGCGCTGGCAAGGGGCCGTGCCTCTATCCAAAGATTGACTTGGCTCACCCCCTCAGCTCTCAACCAGGGAATCAGGGTAAACGTTTGCAGGCTCACCCAAGGCCCTCGCCCACCCTGGTCAATCAACAAGGTGTGATGATGAGTTTGAATCAAAATCGCTTGCATCTTGCGCGCGTGCAATGTGGTAATTTTAAGATGCCCTTCTGAGACAGGCACATGAGGGAAAACCAAAGGGAGCACCATCAAGGCACTCAACCCTCGCAGCTTGAATGCTTTAGGCATCAGGAAGATCATCGCGCCTACACACAGCAACACAATCTTCCAGATAGGCACCTGGGGCATGGGCACAATGGCATCCGGTAAATGGGCCAACATCAATAAAAACTTGACTTGCCATGCCAGCACACCATTGGCTATCTTCCAAATCAAAACATCTAAACCCTTCCAGGGCAAAAATAAAAACAATAAACCCAAAAGCAATAAGGGCATGATGATCAACAGGGTCAGAGGGACAACGATCAGATTCGCCATAAAA
>JAHFRR010000040.1 GCA_023266165.1 Thiotrichales bacterium | reverse complement strand
CAAGTGATTATTCCTTTGATTGATATGTTCGAATCTGTTCCTGTTCTGGCTTATTTATCGTGTACGATCACAGCCTTTATTGCCCTCTTCCCCCACTCGATGCTCGGCCCGGAATGCGCGGCGATTTTTGCTGTCTTCACGGCGCAAGTGTGGAATATGACACTCAGCTTCTATCAGTCCATGAAAACCGTCCCCACAGAGCTCACAGAGGCCACGCACATGTATCAGCTGTCTGGCTGGCAACGATTCTGGCGATTGGAATTCCCCTTTGCTATTCCAGGCTTGCTGTGGAATGCCATGATGTCCATGTCAGGAGGCTGGTTCTTCATTGTCGCCTCAGAAGCGTTCTCTGTAGCCCACAACACCATTATGCTGCCTGGTGTAGGGTCTTACATTGCAACCGCGCTGTTGCACAAAAACATGCTCGCAACCGGCTATGCTATCATCGCCATGTTAATTGTGATTATTCTCTATGATCAGCTCTTCTTTCGCCCCCTCGTTGCCTGGTCTGAAAAATTTAAGCTCACGGACATCCCCGAAGAAGGCCATTCATCTTGGGTACTGGATCTGCTGCAGAAATCCAGACTCCTGACGCTCTGGACAGAGCACATCAAGCAATTTCTGGCTTACTGGTGTTTGAACCATCGACTCTGGTGTAAACGCAAGATCCGCGCCCACAAGCACCCGATGGCACACACAGAAGACCCTCTGGGTGTCAAAATCCTCTGGTTTGGCCTGCTGGCGCTTTTGATTGCAGGTCTGGGTTATTGGTTTGATCTGGCCGTCTTGAGCAAAGTCAGCTGGGCGCTGGTCGGCCATGTGACGCTTTATGGTAGCTATACCTTTTTAAGGGTGATTACCTTGATTGTGCTCTGTTCGCTGGTCTGGGTACCCATTGGGGTTTGGGTGGGGCTCAACCCCAAAGCAGCTCGCATCATTCAACCCATCGCTCAGATTTTTGCAGCCTTCCCGACCAATCTTTTTTTTCCCATTTTCATTTATTTTATCATTAAGTTCCATATGAACATGAATATCTGGTGTGCGCCCCTGATGGTCTTGGGGACGCAGTGGTATATTTTATTTAATGTCATTGCAGGGGCAACTATGATCCCCAAAGAGTTAAAGCTCGCAGCCCAAAACTTTAAGCTGGCTGGTTGGCTCAAATGGAAAAGATTTTACCTCCCTGCGATTTTCCCCTATTTTGTGACAGGCGCCATCACGGCGGCAGGGGGTGCTTGGAATGCCAGTATCATTGCCGAAGTGGTGACTTGGGGAGTCAAGGTCTATCATGCCCAAGGCTTAGGCGCGTTCATCACCCTCAATACCCGCTCGGGCGATTTCATCAATGTCGCACTGGGCGTGGTGATCATGTGTATCTGGGTGACGGTCTTTAACTTTTTCTTTTGGCGCAAACTCTATCAATATGCTGAAAATAGATTTACCCTGAACGCAGGCTAGCTTGAGATTTTATGATGTATAGGAACCACAGTCATGGCTAAAACAACTCCTCCTCTCCTGAGCGTCAACAATGTCTCCAAATCCTTCAAAGGCAAGGACTCTGAGTCTTTGGTCATTGACCATGTCAGCTTTGACATGTGTGAAGGTGAGATCATTGCTCTGCTAGGCAAGTCCGGTTCAGGAAAATCTACACTCATGCGGATTATCGCTGGATTAACCCCCCAGAGCTCAGGGGATGTGATTTATAGAAACCAAGCCGTCACGGGCCCTGTGCCAGGCATTGCGATGGTCTTTCAAAGCTTTGCCCTGATGCCTTGGCTCACTGTCTTACAAAACGTTGAGCTGGGCCTAGAAGCGCTAGGCATCCCTAAAAAAGAGCGTCGCGAGCGTGCGATCAAGGCCATTGATATTATCGGGATGGACGGCTTTGAAGGGGCGTATCCCAAAGAGCTGTCTGGCGGTATGCGCCAGCGTGTGGGGTTTGCACGCGCCTTGGTGGTACGTCCTGAGTTACTTTTGATGGACGAACCCTTTTCTGCCCTGGATGTACTGACCGCAGAAAACCTGCGTAATGACTTGATGGAGATCTGGCAGGATCCTGAGACCCGCATGAAGGGCATCTTGTTTGTGACCCACAATATCGAAGAAGCCGTGCTGATCGCCGATAGGATCCTGGTCTTTGGCAATAACCCAGGCTACATCAAGGGCGAGCTCAAGGTCAATCTCCCACATGAAAGAAACAGCAAAGACCCTGCCGTTGAAAAGCTGATTGATGCTGTTTACACTTTGATGACGCGTCGACAAGATCGCTTTGGGCGAGAGGATCTCAAGCCCCATGCGATGGGCCTGGAGTATCGACTTCCCAATGTGGGCGTTGCCGAATTGATTGGTCTTTTGGAAGAGATGGACGAGCTGCAACAGCGTGGCCCCGTGGATCTGCCTGATTTAGCAGATGTGATTCGCTTGGATATCAATGATCTTTTCCCTGTCTTAGAAGCCTTGTCAAACCTGGGTTTAGCCAAGGTCTCCGAAGGCGATATCGCCATGACTCGCCAGGGCAAAGATTTTTTAGCCGCGGATATCACCGAACGCAAGGTCATGTTCGCCAAAATGCTCTTAGAGCATATCCCCCTCTCCCGCCATATCCTAGAAGCCTTGCAGGACAAATCCAGCGCCCGATTGTCTGAAGACCGCTTCCTGAAAGACCTGGAACCCTACTTCAGCCCTGATGAAGCTCAGCGGATTCTATCCACCATGATCGATTGGGGTCGATACGCAGAAATCTTTGCCTATGATTACAATACGGGGGTGTTTCATTTGGAGGATGTGGCGTAAACCCCCTTGCCTCTTATCCCCCAAGTTTATTTTGACATAAAAATTGAAAATCATATTTTCAATAGAAAAAATTTCGAGTAGACTGGTAAAAAATATCAGAGGGATGTGTTGGGATATGATGGAGAGCAAAAATGCTGCAGAGCCTATCATCAGGCCTGTTATAGAGTCTCTTTCTCAAGCTGAGATCTATGCAAAACTTAAAGCGCTGCTCGCCAACAACTGTTGGAGTTCTGATGATTCTGCTTTCAAACAGGCAAATCAGTATTTGCAAAGTCTGACTACACATACCTATCCCTCTCCCGATGCAGTCGATGCAGCGCTTCTAGGCCTATTTCAAACTATTCGAGACCTTCCCTGGGTCTGGTGTCTCCCTAATCTCGCAAATACACCTATAGCAGAAAATGCCCCTCCTTTCAGCTTCCTACACGCACTCAAAGAAACGAAGGCACTGGCTGCACTAGCAGGCTCACGACATCTAGCATGGAATAGCGAAAATCAGAAGATCGAAGAATTCGCTCGAGCCATCTCCAAAACAACAGGTTTGTTTTTCTCTATACAGCCTGCCAGCTCTAGAGGAGGATGGTTCATCATGGAATTTCTCCCGCCTATCGCCCCCTTAACAGACACCTACTCAAAGGTGAAGCTAAAAAAATGCATGCTCTATGGTATTAAACCCATATTGGCTGATTTTAACGACAGTGACTTGAAAGTGAGAATGCTCGCGAGGATAGCACAACGGGTATTTGAGTATTATGATCAGTACGGCGCCACATGGGCCAATGCCTATCAAGAGTTCTATCAGAAAACGCCGATCATCTCGCAACTGGCACCTTGTAGTGAGTATGAGCGTACTACAGACCCAATAGCAGAGCTTGATGCTCTCTATGGCAATATCGCTGCTTTAAAGCTTCAGCCACCTGGGCTGGCAGCTTGCTTACACCAGTGTCTGCAAGCAGAGATCGCTCGCGCCCATCAACAATTTGCCACCTATTCTTATATGGGGAATACTTTTCAGAATACTTCTATTCTTATTCAAGAAAGTGCCGAAAAGGACTTTCTAATTCTCTGTATTAAGCACAGGATAGATCCCTCAACAATAGGGCCATGGCTGCCCCAGTCCCAACAATTTCTCGATTTTTCTGTAGCGGTTTTGTACCCCATTCTCCACGAGGCAGAGCCTGATGTCTTTTACACACTCAAAGCCTTAATCCAAAAAACAGCGCTCTGCGATTTATCAGCCACAGTGATCAAAGCCATCGAAAATAAAGAGGGCCCTCTTTTTGAGGCCATGCATGATGTGCTTTCCGCGAAGGTGCTTGCGAACCTACCGAAGGCTCTGGAAAAATATCGTCAAAAGCAAGACATCCAAGCACTCGAAGATTTTGTCAAGAATCCACCCCAAAAACCAAAAACTACTTGCGCTATACAGCGTGCTTCTGAAGTGGTCACGGTAGCCTCTGCCTTGTCAGGCCAAGCTCTTGTGTGATGGGCTCACAGCAGTTACTCAATTTCAAAATCCCCTTGTTTTTATGCGAGCACTCCTGTAGAATCACGCCCGTTGTGTCCATGGGAGATCCCGTGGGCAGATTAAGGGGGTGATTTTCTTTATGCCATTGATTCGAATCAAAGATAACGAGATTTTTGATATTGCCCTTCGTCGATTTAAGCGTGCGTGCGAAAAAGCGGGGATTATGGCGGAACTGCGTAGCCGCGAGGCCTACGAAAAACCGACCACCGAGCGTAAACGCAAGAAGGCAGCGGCCGTCAAGCGACACTTGAAAAAGTCGTCCCGCGATGGGCATACCCGAAAGCGCTTGTACTGATCGTACGAAACAACGTTCTTTCTTGAGCGGAAGATCTGTCAGGGCTGTGATACTTCACAGAGATCTGGTAGACTTCCGCTCAGTCAATTGAGGAACATCATCATGAATATTAAAGAACAGCTCACTCACGATATGAAAGAGGCCATGCGCGCCCAAGAAAAATTCCGCCTTCTGGTCATTCGCTCAGCCCTTGCTGCAATTAAGCAAATCGAGGTTGACACGCGCACGGTGTTAGATGACGGGGCTTTGGTGGGTGTCATCCAAAAAATGCTGAAACAACGTAAAGAGTCTATCAAGCAGTACGAAGCTGCGCAGCGACAAGACTTGGCGGATGTGGAGCACGCTGAAAGCGAGATCTTAAATCACTATCTGCCTGCACAAATGGATCAAGCCGCTGTTAAGGCCCTGATCACACAAGCCATTGCCAATACCCAGGCGCACGGTGTCAAAGACATGGGGAAAGTCATGGCAGCTGTTAAGCCTAAGCTTGCAGGTGTTGCAGACATGGGCCAGGTGAGTCAGTGGATCAAAGAGGCGTTGAGTGCCTAGATCATTGCAATGAAAGGCAAAATCCCCTCGCACTTCATCACCAGCCTTTTGGCAAGAACCGATATCGTAGGGCTGGTTGAAGAGCGCCTGCCTTTAAAGCGTAAAGGCACGCTGTATATGGCTTGCTGCCCGTTTCATCAAGAAAAAAGCCCTTCCTTTACCGTGAGCGCCACGCGTCAGACTTATCATTGTTTTGGCTGTGGTGTGCATGGGAATGCCGTTGGATTTTTGATGGCGTATGATCATCTGTCGTTTGTGGAGTCGATTGAAAGTCTGGCACAAGAGTTAAATCTTCCCATTCCCTATGAGAAATATGAAAAGAGCACGCTGCAGGGCCAGGAGTTTTTACCAGGAGAAAGATCAGAGCCCCATGCCGCTCAAGCCCCTGAGGCTGATCCCTCGGCGCTCACACAGGCTTTACTGCAAGCCCAGCGGTTATATCAATGGCAGCTGATGCAGCCTCAAAACGTCCATGCGGTGGAATATCTCAAATCCAGAGGGTTAAGCGGCGAGATAGCCAAGCGCTTTGCGTTGGGTTATGCCCCCGATGCGTGGGATTCTCTGACACAAGGCATCAAAAATATTTCTAAAAAAGTGTTACTGCAAGCGGGTCTGTTGATTGAGAAGGAAGGAAGCCCTGGTCGCACCTATGATCGCTTTCGTCATCGCATCATGTTCCCCATTCGAAACCGACAAGGCAAAACCATTGGCTTTGGGGGGCGCGTGCTCTCTCCCGAGGAGATGCCTAAATATTTGAACTCCCCTGAAACCCCTGTGTTTCATAAAGGTCGAGAACTTTATGGGCTTTATGAATTACTGACGCATTACCGAGGAAAGCCCCCCTCTATCATCATCACAGAAGGGTATATGGATGTGATTGCCCTGGCTCAATATGGATTTCACAACGCGGTGGCAACCCTTGGAACTGCAACCACAGAGGATCATTTGAGGATTTTGCTCAGACACACACGATCTCTGGTGTTTTGCTTTGATGGTGACCGCGCAGGGCGAGAGGCAGCAAAGCGAGCGTTGCAGGTGTCTCTACGCTTTATGTCAGGGGCTTATGCGATCCAGTTTTTGTTTTTACCGGAGACCGATGACCCGGATTCTCTCTTGAGATCCGAAGGCCCTGTTGGATTTTCAAAGCGACTGGAGCACGCACAATCGCTCTCAGAAACCCTCTTACAACATCTTCAAGAAGGCCTGGTACTGACACGACTCGATGACCGCGCGGAGATGATCCATCGCTTTAAAGACAGCTATCAGAGAATTCCTGAAGGCCCTTTTCTCGCGGTGTTACTGGAAACCCTCTCTGAGCGCTCTGGCTTGGGGATTAAAAAAATCGAATCTCTGCTCAATCCTAAAAACAATGCACACGCACAGCATTCAGCGACCCGCCCTGCCCTTCGGGCCAAAACACTGATGGAAAAAGCGCTGGATTATCTCATTGAAGCGCCTAGCCTCGCGCTGAACGTTCACACCGTGCTCTCAGAATCAGAGTTATCCAGTTTATCTCAGATGGAACCCCGTTATGCATTTTTTCATAAATTGGTGAGGGGGATTCTAAAACATCAGTTACAGACCACCGCTCAGCTGATCCCTTATATTGCACAACATACAGAGTATCAGGCATATACCGCGCGCGTGCATCTTGACCCCTCGCAGGGGGCAGTGATGGAGAAAGAGATGATTCGTCAAGAATTTTGTGATATCCTGACCCGTCTTGTGGCTGAAGGGCGTATGCACTGGATCAAAACGCTCACACATAAGGCAAAAGAGGCCTCGCTTTCAGAAGCAGAGAAAGAAACCCTGCAGAAACTCTTGCAGAAACACGCCAAGAACGTTTAGAATACCGCATTGTTGCGCACTGTCAAAAAACGCTAGGGAGCCTTATGCAACCGCAAGAAGAACAGCTTTCACAGATTAGAGAACTGATCGCCCAAGGTAAAGAGCAAGGCTATTTGACCTATGCTGAGATCCATGATCTCCTACCCGAAGAGTTCACAGATCCTGAACAAATTGAGCAGGTGATTGAAACCTTGACGGATATGTCCATCACGGTTTATGAAAAAGCACCGAGTGAAGATGAATTATCGGGAGAGCCCGCCGATGACGCTGAAGAGACTCCTAACAATGCGCTAGGCAGCATCAGCGCTGAGATTGGGCGCACCAACGACCCTGTGCGCATGTACATGCGTGAGATGGGTGCAGTGGGGCTTCTAACACGTCAAGACGAGATTCGTATTGCCAAGCGCATCGAAGAAGGCGCCCTGCAAGTCATCGAAACCCTCTCAAATTACCCCCAAATTGCCTACCAGCTCATTGATGCCTATCATCATTGCATCCGTGAAGAATCCTCTCTGTCGAATTTGCTCAGTGGTTTTGCCTCAGATGAGCCCACAGAAGGCTTACCCGCTGAGCCTATTTTACTGGCCGAAGAAGACCCCAACACACCCCTGTCAGATCCGGATGCTGAGCCTGAATCTGAAGAGGCTGTGAGTATTGCAGTCGCTGAGGAGGATGACGAAGAAGGTGAAGGCGAAGGAAGTGGCGGTGCCATCGCAGGGGAAGACAGCGGCCCAGCCCCTGAGATTGTTGCGGAATTCATCGCAGGGCTTGAAGATCTCTATCAAATCTGGAAAAAAGCCCGTGAAGCCTATGGCCAAGAGGCCACCGAAACCCAAGATGCTGCGCGTACCTTAGGTGCCTTGTTTATGACGTGTCGCCTCTCCAGCATCCAGTTTAACCGCATGACAGGTAATCTGCGCCAAGCTTTAAGTGATATCCGCGATCAAGAACGCGCCATCATGAAAACCTGTATCACCAAAGCCAAGGTGCCTCGCAAAATTTTTATCAAAAGCTTCCCAGGTAACGAAACCCATTTAAGCTGGGTCGACCAGTTTATTGAACAATTCCCTGAGCATCAAGAAAAGCTAGCCTACTTTAAAAATGATATTTTAGAATCCCAACGTCGCTTGCGTGCCCTGGCACGTACGCAGAAGCTCTCTATCGCTGAGATTAAAGATGTCAACCGCAAGATGTCCATTGGAGAAGCCAAAACCCGCCGCGCCAAAAAAGAAATGGTCGAGGCTAACCTGAGACTGGTGATCTCGATCGCAAAAAAATATACCAATCGAGGCTTGCAATTCTTAGACTTGATCCAAGAAGGGAATATTGGCCTGATGAAGGCTGTCGATAAATTTGAATACCGCCGCGGCTATAAGTTCTCAACCTATGCCACCTGGTGGATCCGTCAGGCGATCACACGCTCCATTGCCGATCAAGCCAGAACGATTCGCATTCCCGTTCATATGATTGAAACCATCAATAAACTCAATAGAATTTCACGTCAAATGCTGCAGGAGATGGGCCGCGAGCCCACACCCGAAGAGTTGGCCGTCAAAATGGATATTCCTGAAGATAAAATTCGAAAAGTCTTGAAGATTGCCAAAGAGCCGATCTCCATGGAAACACCAATTGGTGATGATGAAGATTCGCATCTGGGAGATTTTATTGAAGACCAAAAAACCGCAGCGCCCATTGATTCCGCCACCATGTCCAATCTACGTGAAGCCACGCAGTCCGTGCTCTCAAGCCTCACCCCACGCGAAGCGAAAGTTTTGAGAATGCGTTTTGGAATCGATATGAACACCGACCACACCCTCGAAGAGGTCGGCAAGCAATTTGATGTGACGCGTGAGCGTATTCGCCAAATCGAAGCCAAAGCTTTGCGGAAGCTGCGCCATCCTACGCGTACGGATACGCTGAAAAGCTTCTTAGAAGACGAAGACGCTGCCATGCGCAATCTTCGTAAAAAAGAGCTGGAAAACAAAAAGAAAAAGAAAAAGAAGAAAAAAGGCAAAAAAGGTGATCCAACCCTCGATAATCCAGACGGCATCTCGCCTGAAGATCTAGACCCTAATGCCATTCATGACGCGGACGATCTGGAGGATGATGACATCGATGATCTGGATCCTGATGATGCCGATGATATCGATGAGGCCTTAGATCATGAAGGTGATGATGATGCAGAAGAGGATACGGATGACGAGGATAAAGAGTAGCGGAGGGCATGATGCGACACTACTCCCGCCTCGATCGTCTGCTCACAGAAACCCAGCATGCGTTGGATGTGCTGTGTAATCAAACCTCGCATCCCCCCGCGCGGCCTAATCCTGCAGAAGCTTACCCTGAAAGCCAAGCACTGAGCCCCGCTGAGCGCGCGCACATTGCGGCGTTGATGCGAGTCAATCATACCGGCGAGATCTGTGCCCAAGCCCTATATCGAGGTCAAGCGCTTTTTGTGAGATCCCCTTCTACGCGTGAGCATCTCCATCAAGCCGCGCGGGAAGAGCATGACCATCTGCTCTGGTGCCAGGCCCGATTGATCACGCTGGACGCCCACACCTCCTGGCTGAATGGCTTCTGGTACAGCGCATCGTTTAAAATAGGTGTGATCGCAAGCCTGCTCGGAGATGACTGGAGTGAAGGGTTTGTGCTAGAAACAGAACGTCAAGTTGAAAGCCATTTAGATCAGCATCTGAAGGACATCCCTTCTCAAGATCTGAAGACGCTTGCAATTTTAAAAAAAATGCGCGAAGATGAAATCTTGCATGGTGATGCTGCACACGCTCGAGGCGCCAGGCCTTTACCCCGTTGGGTTCGAGCCTTGATGCGCGCGCAGTCGAAAGTCATGACAAGGCTGGCCTATTGGATTTGATTTTTGGCTCTGTGTTGTTTTGAGTGGGTAATTCTAAAAAATAAAAAATTTTCGCATCATAATTTCCTGTCCCCTCTCCCGCAAGGCTACGGCATGCGCACATCTTGCTACCCTATTGAATTGGCAAGGCTTTCTTATTCCCTCCTCCCTTGCGGAGGAGGGCTAGGGTGGAGGGTTCATGTTGGCAATGCCTGTATTCAGTTGCCTCCCAACTACTGAACAGAAACTCTG
>JAHFRR010000162.1 GCA_023266165.1 Thiotrichales bacterium | reverse complement strand
TTCAATTGGCAAGATTTTCTTATTCCCTCCTCCCTTGCGGAGGAGGGTTAGGGTGGAGGGTTCATGCTGGCAATGTCTGTATTCAGTTGTCGCCCAACTACTTAACAGAAACTCTGCCTAAAGCTTGCAAGCATTGGGCTCTGTCTTACCCGGAAATAAAGATCGCAAGACTCTCCTTTTTTTCTTCTGAAAGTTTTTTCAAACTGCACCCTCCACCCTAACCCTCCTCCGCAAGGGAGGAGGGAATAAGAAAATCTTGCCAATTGAATAAGTTAGCAAGATCTGTGGACACCTTCTAAACTCCTAATCAAGATGTTGCTTACGCGGTGGGAGTAAGCCTTCAACTCGCCTTGCCTGACTCAGGTCAAGATAATCCACTGCACTATGATTCGCCCAAAACTCTCTTTCTTCGTCTTCATCTTTAAATTTTGGAATGGGTTTCAACTTTTTCATCATCATAACCTCTCAGATCATTGTAAGCAGCTCAGGGCATACGTCAAGATCTTTTTTATCTTTTTCATAGGTAGCAGAAATCCAAATGTATGTAGAAGTCCAGATAGATATGAGACAAATTTAGGGGTCAGTCAAGGCTGAGTGAAACGAACCCGAAGGGGTGCCTTGACGGGCTCTAAATTTGTCTCATATCTATCTGGACTTCTACAATATCCAAACGCTTCGAGTCAACGTTGGCAGAGCTCACAGGGCTTCTGGCGGAATTGTCTATGTTACAGGCATTTATATGGCTGCGAAAGGCACAGCAGTACTTGCGCAGGAAGCTGCTGGCAGCATCTTCAGCTGGATTGATCTCACTATTGGGTTATGCGGCATGATTGGCAAAGCCTGGAGCAGCTCTCTTGAAGATGATTACAATCAGGCTCTGAAGTGCCTGGAGATGCTTAGGCAGCACGCCGAGACCATAAGCTACTTTCGAACTGATGACAGTGGTTTTAGCATCCTTTCAAAAGGGGTTTGTGTCACATTTCCATGTTGCTGCAGACGAAAAGATCCAGAAACAAACCCACACAACAAGAGGTCTGCAAGTGAAGAAGATCTATTCTTGCAAGCGGTTCATAAGGCAACTCAGTTAAGCACACTGGTAGCATTGCAAGACTGCCACGCTCATCAGCATAGTAGTTTCATGAGTCTGAAAGCAATGCTTAAGGGCGATGACATAGAGAGTCCATGGTCAAAAATCCAGTGCATAGAAGCTGTCTTGGGGAAATTTGACCTCATTATAGAACTAAAAAATCATTTACAAACAGAGTATCATTATCGCCAAAATGGGAGCAACTTCGCACCCTATTTAACAAGCTCAAAGAAGCCCACTCACGCGACTCCTGAAAATACTTTGCTCGTGCTCCTTCCGACATCCGCGCCGTTTGCGGCTACACAAAACACGCCAACAAGCGAGGAAGAAACCAAAGATAACAGTCCGGTATAACATCTTTGAGAGCCTATATTTAGAGGGACTGCTTTGCAGGCACAAGCCCTCCTTTCGTCGTCCTGGCACTCGAGGCGTTGGCCGAGAGGCGCCAGGATCTAGAATTAGATCATCAAAAAATTCATTAATAAAAATCTTATCCAGCATTATGATTTTCGTGAAAGCCTTATGAATCCTGGTTCCTGACGGCCCCGCTGCGCGTGGCATCAGGACGACGAAATTGAGTCATTTGCCTGTTAGAAGCGGACATTTCTACTTTGGACAAAAGCGGACATCTCTACTTTGGGTTGACACATTGCCAACTTCCTCTTGCCTTTTCAAAAAAAATCCTTTATAGTCCAATACAGTGCTTCACCTCTAGGTGTTTCACTAAAAGGTGAAACACTCTTTAGTGAAACACAAAAAACGGGAGAATACCATGCGTTTAGAAGAGGTGACCCAGTACTTTCCCTCTGGGATCGCACAGGGGAAGGCTTTTATCAATCGAGAAAAAGAGCGTAAGCAGTTGCGAAAAAATATTATCGCTAACCGCCATATGGTGCTCATGGCGCCTCGCCGATACGGGAAAACCAGCTTGGTACATCAAGTCGCAGAAGAAGCGAAAATCCCTTTTTGCATTATGGATCTTTTGGCTGTTCACAGCGATGAATCCGTCAAAGATATTTTTTTTGATAAAGTAGGCAAGCTGATCGGGGAGCTTTTACCCCCCGTGCATCACGCCAAAGAAAAGCTGTTCAGTATTTTCAGCAGTATGAAGCCTGAATTGTCATTGAGCGCGTTTGGGCAACGCTTGGTATTGCATATGCCTACCTCTAACGCTGTGTCCAATATTACGGAGCTGCTCCTCAAACTCGATGAAACTGCGACACACTTTGAGAAACGTGCGATTCTTTTTATTGATGAAATGCAACAAATTACGTTTTTGAAAAACGCGCATTCCATCGAAGCCTCTCTACGCCACGCCATTGAACGCAGTAAAAGCATCACCTATTGCTTCAGTGGCAGCAGTCGCCATCTCTTAAAAGGCATGTTTGGAGACAGTAGCAGGCCCCTGTATCGACTCTGCCACACCTTAGAAATAGAGCGAATGGCTGAAGAGCACTATCATCAGCACTTAAATCAGCTTGCACGAGAGCGCTGGAATTGCGCGCTCGATGAGGCCGTTTTTAAAACCCTGATGCGGTTGACAGAAGGGCATCCTTTTTATGTCAACGCCTTATGCCAGTGCGTATGGATGGAGGATCAGATCCCTGATGCGCTCACGCTTGAAGCCATCTGGCGTAACTACGTCCAGGCCAATCGCCATGTGATTGCCGATGATGTGATTGGCTTAAGCCTGAACCAAAAACAAGTGCTGACAACGCTCGCCCATCATCACGTCACAGAAATGTACGGCGCTGACTTTCTGGGTAAAGTGAAGCTCTCTCAATCCAGTGTCAGAAAGTCTGTAGACGTATTGCTTGAGAAAGACCTGATCTACCATCATGAAAACATTTATGACCTGATTGATCCGGCGATTAAATATTTCTTAAAAAATTTAGGGTAGTCGCAACCCTCTCCGCAAAAAATCCCCGCTCACCCGATTTACAGGCCCTCAAACCTGTGATATTGTTGGCCATTGTGTGATTTTGTTTTGGTTTTTGGGGTATTTGGAGTAAACGTTCATGGCAAAGGT
>JAHFRR010000161.1 GCA_023266165.1 Thiotrichales bacterium | reverse complement strand
AGGTGTCCGTGGTGACATCGATTGACTGGGATCATATGGATATTTTAGGAGACTCCCTGGAGTTGATTGCCTTTCAAAAAGCAGGGATCTTCAGGCACAACTGCCCAGCGATTTTTCCCGATCATTTACCTCAAGCCTTAGAAGATGAGGCATTGCGAGCAGGCGCCCTCCCAGAGATCCTCTCAGATCAAAATATTAAAAAGCAGAGCCAAATGCTGGCAAAACTCAAACCTCGCCACCTGATCAAACCCTCTAATGCCGCCTTGGCACTGAAGGCTTTCTCTTGTCTATTTCCCACAGATCCCCTGAAAATTCAAAGCGCTTTTCAAGATATTCAACAAAGAGGACGCCAAGAATGGCAAACTCTCTCGCCACATCGAACGGTGCTTTTAGATGTCGCGCATAACACTGAATCTCTGGGCTATTTGGCAGAGATGCTCCACACACATCTCAAGACCCATCCGTACTCGACCTGCTGGATGATCTTTGCCTGTCAGCACTCCAAATGGCACTCCAATCTCCTGGCTCCGTTTTCTTGTATTTCTCACTATTTGCTGGCGCCTTTAGACTCGGCTCCAAGCCCTGCCTTTCACACCATTGCAACCCAAGTCGCGCCTATCCCATCCACTGAATTTAAAACTTTGCACCAGGCTTTTGAATATGCGCGCACCCATCTTCCAAAGCAGGGGTTACTGGTGATCTGTGGGTCGTTTCACACTGTAGGTGCTTGGCTCAACGCCCATTTCAATTAAAAAGAGAACCTTATGCCCTTTCAGCAATTGACTTTCCGATGCCCAGAGCCTGCTCTTGCGAAGCTGGAAAAGCTTTTATTCAAAAACCAGGCCCTCTCCCTGACCCTTCTGGATGCTAAAGATGTGCCCATTCTAGAACCCCTCCCTGGAGAGGCGCCCCTGTGGCCCTTGTTATGGGTTCGGGTATTGTTTGAGATGGCTCAGCCTTTAGAAAACCTAAAAACCAAGATTCTCAACAGCCCCACACTTCAGGCAGATCTGATCGAAGAAAATATTTTAGAGGATCAACCCTGGGAACGCGCATGGCTTAAGCACTTCAAGCCAATGGATTTTGGGCACGGCCTTTGGATTTGCCCCACCGCATATGATCCACCTGATGACCCTCTCGCTCGAGTGATTTATTTAGATCCTGGCTTGGCCTTTGGAACAGGCACGCATCCCACCACTGCTTTATGTCTGCAGTGGCTGTCAGATCAAAGGCTTCAAGGGAAAACTGTGTTAGATTATGGCTGCGGCTCAGGGATTTTGGCGCTTGCAGCCCGTGTGCAAGGCAGCGATAAGATTATAGCGGTTGATATCGACCCGCAAGCCCTGATAGCAACTCGGGCGAACCAACTTTTAAATCACATCCCAGAATCTGTGATTCAAACCCTATTGCCCGAGGATTTTTTAAATCGAAGCTTCAATAAAAATAATTTTAATTTAATTATTGCAAATATCCTACAAGGCCCGTTGATTCAGCTCTCTGCGCTTTTCACCCATCACTTGGCGCCTTTTGGGCAGCTGATCCTATCGGGGCTACTAGAAACCCAGGCCTTGGAGATCATCTCATGTTATCAAGCACAGGGGCTCTCCTGCACCCTCCAGAAGAACCTAGAAGGCTGGAGCTTATTGGGATTTAATGGGATTTAAACTTGTTTTTGACAATACGTCTCTTTGACCCTAAAGAGAATGATGAAGAGCCCAATCAGCATCACAATGGGTACCACAGAGAGCGCAATCTGGTAAGCATGCAAAGAATAAAACGGTGCACCATGCAGCATTTTGCCTTCCCAGTGCTTTGTCAGGAGCCAGCCAATTAAAGGCTGCAGCATCGCGCCGCTGAACACCGTAATCATATTATTAATGCCTGATGCAGTGGCAAAGTGGTTATCAGCCACGCGATCTTTGATAATTCCAAACGTCAGGCTTTGGACAGAGACTGACACGCCGAGTAAAAACAGCAATACTCCACTGATCCACAGAGGATAATGCCCCGCCCACAACAGCACAAAGCTGCTCAACAACCCCAGTGAGAAGCCCACCGCAATGGGCAAGCATCGACGCTGGATTTTATCAGAGAGCCAACCCACAACGGGCCCACCTACGCCCACGACAATCCAAAACCAGGTAAATAAACTTCCTGCTTGAACGTTGGTTAAGTGATACGCTTCCATCAAAAATGGGACACCCCAGAGCGCAGCAAAGGCACTTGCGGGGGCCCACGCGACATAGCCACACAAAGAAATCCACCAGACTTGGGTATTTTTAAAAACCGCTTTAAGACTTGATTCCCCAGCTTTTTTAGATTTCTCACCTGACGAGCTCAGGTCTTGCGGTGTAGGCTTCCCATCTCGAATAATCAAGGCGAACACTGCCGATAACACGAAGCTGCCAATGCCAATCAAGAACATCGCACTACGCCAGCCTTCATGATTGATAAAAACAGCCAATGGGCCTTGCCCAAAGATAGAGCCCAGCGCCCCTGCAAACTGCAAAAACCCCACCAAAAAAGCAAAATAGTGATGCTTGAACCAGCGAGAAATCAAAGAAACCGTTGAGAGAAAAGCGAAGGCAGACCCTAAGCCAATCAAGGCACGAGCGACTTCCGCTTGCCACAGCTGATGGGCAAAACTGAAGACAATCACACCACAGGCACTGACAAATGCCGCACCTGATAACATCTTGCGTGCTCCAAAACGATCAAGCAGCATGCCCGCGGGAATCTGCATCAACGTGTAGGTAATAAAAAAACAAGACCCCAAAGCCCCTAGGGATGCCGCATCAATGGAAAAGGCCGACATCAACTGATGGGTCATGATGCTCGGGGCAACCTGCACAAAGTAATCATAAACGTAAAACAACGATGCCAAGCTACAGACCAAAATTCCAAACCAAAGTACACGGCGTTGTGCGGTCATTGTAAAGCCCTCATGGATAACACAAATTGATAATACAAGATCCGTCTGGAAATATAGGGGAGCTGAAGCGCTCCGTCAAGAGGGAGCATTCGTAAATGTATAGGTTCAGGTATTTTGAGACTTTTGAGAAGCCTCCAATTGGTAGTGATGAATATACTGCATTGGGGTGAGTCCGTCGAGGGCTTGGTGGGGTCTGTAAGAGTTATATTTTTTA